>NZ_JBEPKX010000008.1:0-134923 GCF_040544915.1 Curtobacterium sp. 1544 | reverse complement strand
TTTTGGTTTTTTTGGGGGTGTAACCCCCGTGGGCCCACCCGGCGGGGGGGGGGGGGCGCCCCCCCCCCCCCGGGGGGGCGGGGGGGGGGGGGGGGGGGCCCCCCCCCCCCCCCCGCCTCCAGTGGAGAAGGTGGTCGCGTCGCGACCGGTGGTCGTCCTACTCGGCCAGGCCGTAGAGGCGGTCGCCCGCATCGCCGAGGCCCGGCACGATGTAGCCGTTCTCGTCGAGCTTCTCGTCCAGGGCGCCGAGGACGATCGAGACGTTGCGGTCGCCCACTGCCTGCTCGACGGCGGCGAGGCCCTCCGGTGCACCGAGGATGCACACGCACGTGACTTCTTCCGCGCCGCGGTCGAACAGGAAGTCGATCGCGGCGGCGAGCGTGCCGCCCGTCGCGAGCATCGGGTCGAGCACGAAGCACTGGCGGCCGGTCAGGTCGTCGGGCAGACGCTCGGCGTAGGTCTGCGGCTCGAGGGTCTCCTCGTTGCGCGCCATCCCGAGGAAGCCGACCTCGGCCGTCGGGACGAGCTTGACCATGCCCTCGAGCATGCCGAGCCCGGCGCGCAGGATCGGGACGACGAGCGGCCGCGGCTTCGCGATCGAGACGCCCATGGTGTGGGCCACCGGCGTGTCGATCGGCGTCGCGGTGACGCGCACGTTCCGGGTCGCCTCGTACGCCAGGAGCGTCACGAGCTCCTCGGTGAGGGCGCGGAACGTCGGGGAGGGCGTCGTACGGTCGCGGAGCACCGAGAGCTTGTGGGTGATGAGCGGGTGGTCGGCGACGTGGACTCGCATAGTGTCGAGCCTACCGTGCTGCCGACCGCCAGGAGAGACCGTGGAAGCACCCGCTGCCCGCCCGTTCGTGCCCGCCATGGAGCGCGCGCTCGACGAGGCCCGCGCGTGCCTGGCGACGGGGGACGTCCCCGTCGGCGCGGTCGTCCTCGGCCGGGACGGCACCGTCGTGGCCGTCGGGCGGAACGAGCGCGAGGCGCGGCAGGACCCGACCGCGCACGCCGAGGTGCTCGCCCTGCGGGCGGCCGCGGCGGCGATCGGTGACTGGCACCTCGAGGACCTCACCCTCGTGGTGACGCTCGAGCCGTGCCCGATGTGCGCCGGTGCGGTGATGGCCGCGCGTGTGCCGCGCATCGTGTTCGGCGCGTGGGACCCGAAGGCCGGGGCGAGCGGGAGCGTCTACGACGTCGCGCGGGACCGTCGGATGCCGCACCGGTCGGAGGTCATCGGCGGCGTGCTCGAGGGGGAGTGCGCCGCGCTGCTGGACGCGTTCTTCGCCGCTCGGCGCTGAGCGAGCGTCGTCACTTCCAGAGGACCGCGATCAGGACGTTGACGATCGCGAGCGCACCGGCCGAGTGGAAGAACGGCAGTGCGGCCTTGGCCTTCGCGGCCCCGGCGTCGGCACGCTTCTGCCGGGCGCGGGCGACGAAGGCCAGCACCAGGGCGACCGCAGCGATGACGAGCTTCACGCCGAGCTTGGCGTGGTTCGCGCCGCCGTCGCTCGTGGCGTCGATGATCCCCATCATCCCGAGGCCCGTGACGAGCTGGACGATGAGGCCGGTGATCGGCCAGAAGGTCTGGAACCCGCCCTTGCGGCGCACCTGCACGAGGAACGCGCCGATGACCGCCGCGAGGCCGAGGAAGTGCAGGACGAGCAGGATGCTGAAGAGCGCCGACATGTGACCATCGTGGATGACCGGTCGGCGTGCCCGCCAGCAAGGTTCCCCTCAGTCTGCGGCGCGGATCACGATCGCTTCGGTCGGCGGACGCGGACCGGTGCGGAGCACGTCGGGCTCGACGTAGATCACCCGGGCGATCGGCACGGCCGCCCGGACGCGCTGCTCGACCGTGTCGATGCCCGCCGCGACGTCGCCGAGTCGACGGTCGCCGTCGACCGCGACCTTCACACCGACCATGAGCTCGTCCGGTCCGAGGTAGAGGGTCTTGATGTGGATGATCGAGTCGACCTCCGGACCGTCCAGCACGGCCTGCTTGATCCGCTCGACGTCGGCGGCGGTCGCGCCCTCGCCGACGAGCAGGCTCTTCGTCTCGATGCCGAGCACGACCGCCACCGCGATGAGCAGCGCCGCGATGAGGATCGTGCCGATGGCGTCGAACACACCGTTGCCCGTGATCGCCGTCAGGCCGACACCGAACAGTGCGAACACCAGGCCGAGCAGGGCGGCGGTGTCCTCGAGCATCACGACGGGCAGCTCGGGGGCCTTCGCGCGGCGGACGAACTGCACCCAGCTCTGCCGGCCCTTCTGCGGTCGGGCCTCGTTCAGGGCGGTCCGGAGGGAGAACCCCTCGAGGCCGATCGCGATGACGAGCACGACGACGGGGAGCCACCAGTTGTCGAGGGGGTGCGGATGGGTGAGCTTCTCGATGCCCTCGTAGAGCGAGAACACGCCGCCGACGGAGAACAGGATGATCGACACGACGAACGCGTACACGTAGCGCTCGCGTCCGTAACCGAACGGGTGCTCCTCGTCCGCTGCGCGTCGGGCACGTCGCCCACCGAGCAGGAGCAGGAGCTGGTTCGCGGAGTCCGCGAGCGAGTGGACGCCCTCGGCGAGCATCGACGCCGACCCGCTGATCGCCGCGGCGACGAACTTCACGATGGCGATGCCGATGTTCGCACCGAGTGCGGCGAAGATGGCCTTGGTGCCTCCGGAAGCGCTCACAGATGTCCCTTCTCCCTGACCTGCGCCCACGATCCTAGGCGGGAGCGCTGGATAGGGTCGGGAGCATGACGATCGAACTGCCCCGTACCGCCCTGCTCGGCGTCGGCTCCATGTCCGGCGCGGTCCTCGACGGCCTGCTCGCCGCCGGTCTCGACCCGGCGACCGTGACCCTCACCACGAAGTCCGAGCAGTCCGCCGCGGCGCACCGGGAGCGCGGGCTGGACGCCACGGCGACCGACACCGACCCCCACGCGAACCGCGCGGCGGTCCGTGGCGCAGCGCTCGTCGTGCTCGGGGTGAAGCCGTACGTGATCGCGGACCTGCTCGACGAGGTGTCGGCGGACCTCGAGCCGGGGGCGGTCGTCGTGAGCGTGGCGGTGGGGACGACGATCGCCAGCATGGAGGCGAAGGTGCCGGCGGGGGTCCGGGTCGTCCGGGCGCTCCCGAACACCCCGATCGGCGTCGGGCACGGCGTGACGGGGATCAGTGCCGGTCCCTCTGCCGACGCCGAGGCGGTCGCGCTCGCGTCGTCGGTGTTCGACGTCTCGGGTGTGGTCATCGAGGTCCCCGAGTCGCAGCTCGACGCACTGTCCGCCGTCTCCGGGTCCGGTCCCGCGTACGTGTTCCTGCTCGTGGAGCAGTGGCAGCAGGCGGCCGAGTCCCTCGGGTTCTCGCAGGACCAGGCCGAAGCGATGGTGCAGGGCACCCTCCGCGGCGCGGTCGAGCTGCTCGCGGCGTCCGGCAAGGAGCCGACCGACCTGCGGAAGGCCGTCACCAGCCCGAAGGGCACGACCGAGCGTGCCGTCGCCGTGCTGCAGGACGCCGACCTGGCGGGAACCTTCGAGCGGGCGTCCCGCGCGGCGATCGCCCGCGCCGAGGAACTCGCGAAGGGCTAGCGCCGCGCTCGCAGCACCGCCCACGTGACGAGCGCACCGGCGAGCACCGTCAGCACGGTCCCGGCGATCACGACGGCGCTGTCGAACTGCAGGCCCTGCGCCTGCGTCCACGGCGTCGCCGTCAGTCGCCCGGAGAACACCGTGGCGAGCACCGTGCCCGCGACCGCGATGCCGATCGCCGAGGTGACCTCGGACGACGTGTCGACGAGCGCGGCACCGATCGTCGACCGGTCCTCCGGCAGCCCGCGCAGCACGTTCGTGCCGGCGACGACCCCGACGACCCGCAGGCCCGCCGCGACGAGCACCAGGGCGAGGGCGACCCACCCGTAGCCGCGCGTGCCGAGCACCGTGTAGACACCGAGCCCGACGACGACAGCGGCGGCACTCGACCACGCGGCGTGCTCGAGTCCGACCCGCCGGACGAACGGTCCGACGAAGGCGCTCCCCGCCACGAGCACGACCACCTGGGGGAGCATGCCGACCGCGGCGAGTGCGGGCGGCCATCCCCACGCGAGCTGGAGCTGCAGGGTGACCAGGTACCCGAGGCCCGCGACCGCGAGGCCGGTCGCCGCCTTGTACGCCAGACCGCTCGACACCAGCGGACGGGCGAGCAGTGCGAGGTCGAGCAGGGGGTGCTCGGCCGTGCGCTCGCGGACCACGAAACCGGTCCCCGCCGTGATCGCCGCGGCGGTGGCTGCCCAGGCGGTCCAGTCGCCGATCCCGCCCTCGGCGAACCGGGTCGGTGCGACGAGCGCCAGCACGACCGTCGCGGTGCCGAGGACGGCCCCCGCCCAGTCGATCGGTGCCCGGTGCAGCCCGGCGGGTTCGTCGCGGGCGACGCCGGAACGGATTCCGACGAACGCGAGGGCGGCGATCGGCACGTTGACGAGCAGGAGCACCTGCCACGGTGCGACGGCGAGGACGAGGCCGCCCAGGGTGGGGCCGACCGCCAGGCCGATGAGCCCGACCGTCGAGATGAGGTTGATCGCCCGGACGCGCTGGTCGTCGTCGTCGAACAGCCGGAACGCCAGGGCCATCGACCCTGGTGTGGTCATGGCGGCCGCGATCCCGGTGACGACGCGCACGGCGACGAGTTGGTCCGCGGTGGTGACGAACGCCGTCGCCAGGCTCGCCAGCCCGAGGAGCACGAGCCCGACGAGCATCACCCGTCGGCGGCCGTACCGGTCGGCGACGGCACCCGCGGCGAGCATGAGCCCGCCGAACACCACCGAGTACGCGCCCGTGACCCACTGCAGTCCGGACGCGCCGACGTGGAGCTCCCGGCCGATCGTCGGCAGCGCGACGTTCAGGACCGAGTTGTCGAGCATCTCGAACAGGAAGACCGCGGCGAGTCCGGCGAGGGCGACCCGCGAACCGCGGAGGGATCGGGGAGAGTGGGTGCTGACGGCGTTCATGCGTCTAAGTTAAGTCACTAAACTCAGTCAGTCAATGGAAAGCGAGTCCGCATGCCCAGGAGCGCACCCCGCGGGGGACCGGAGACCCGCGCGCGGATCGCCGAGACGGCCTCCGGGATGTTCGCCGAGCAGGGCTTCGACGCGGTCACCGTGGCGCAGGTCGCGAAGGCCGCGGGCGTCTCGAGCGTGACGGTCTTCAAGCACTTCCCGCGCAAGGAGGACCTGTTCCTCGACCGCTCGGACGAGACCGTCGAGCTGTTCCGAGCGGCGGTCGACGGGGTCCCGCGGGCACAGGTCCTCGACGCGCTCGAGGCGCTGACCGCGCGGCTCGTCGACGACCGTGCGCCGGTCTCCGGGCTCGCCCCCGGGTCGGAGTCGTTCTTCCGGACGATCGCGGCGTCACCGGCGCTGCAGGCCCGCTCCCGCGAGCTCGCCGCCGGGGCGCAGGACGCGCTCGCCGAAGCGACGGGCGACGCACTGCTCGCCGCGCTCTTCGTCGCCGGCTACGCGACGGTGTTCGTGGAGACCGCCCGGCGGATCCTCGCCGACGAGGACCGCGACGCCGTCGCGACGGCGCACCGCGCCGCGCTGGACCGACTCTTCCGCGCGTTGCGTCACGGGGTCGCGTCCGCGACGTGACCCCTTGACGGACGGGAGGCACGGTGCGGGCCCGCCCCGCGCCTCCGGTCCGTCTGTTGCTCACTCCAGGGCGGCGAAGCGTTCCAGGGCGCTCTCGGTCCCGGAGACGATGATGACGTCGTTCTGGCCGATCACGCTCTCCGGCGTGGCCGGCACGAAGGCCTCGCCCGGGGTCTTGATGCCGAGCACCGTGAGGCCGAAGCGGGTGCGGATCACCGTCGTCGCCAGGTCCTTCCCGCGGACCGACGCCGGCGGGAACATCTTGACCACGGCGAAGTCGTCGTCGAACTCGATGAAGTCGAGCATCCGGCCGGACACCAGGTGCGCCGTGCGCTCGCCGGCCTCGCGCTCGGGGTAGACGACGTGGTTCGCGCCGATGCGGGACAGGATCGTGCCGTGCGACCGGCTGATCGCCTTCGCCCAGATCTGCGGGATGCCGAGGTCCACCAGGTTCGCGGTGATGAGCACGCTCGACTCGAGGTCGCTGCCGGTGCCGACGACGGCGATCGGGAAGTCCTGCGCGCCGATCTGCCGCAGCGCGTCGATGTCGGTCGCGTCGGCCTGCACCGCGTGCGTGACCCGGTCCGACCACTTTTGCACGAGTCCGGCGTCGGTGTCGACGACGAGGACCTCGCGGTCCTGCCGCTCGAGCTGTCCGGCGGTGGCGGCGCCGAACCGGCCGAGACCGATGACGAGCACCGGGGCGTCGTGGCTCACGGCACCGAGCGGGTGCGGGCGGTTGCGGTCAGCCAACGATCGGCCTCTCCTCGGGACGGCGGAACAACTGCCGGCTCTGGCTGGCGGCCAGTGCAGCGGCGATCGTCACTGTACCGACACGGCCCAGGAACATCGTCGCGGCGAGCACGTACTTGCCGGACTCGGGCAGGTTCGCGGACACCCCGGACGACAGGCCGCACGTCGCGAACGCGGAGATCACCTCGAACAGCACACGGTCGAGGGACTCGTGCGTGATCTGGAGCAGCACGACCGTGGCGACGGCGACGATCGTGGCGCCCCAGAGCACGACCGCCACGGCGACGCGGAGCACGTCGCTCGGGATGCGTCGGCCGAACGCCTCCATGCTCTGGCGTCCGCGTGCCTCCGCCACCGCTGCCAGGAACAGCACCGCCAGCGTCGTGACCTTGATGCCGCCCGCGGTCGAGGCCGAGCCGCCGCCGATGAACATGAGCATGTCCGTGACGAGCAGGCTGGAGCCGTTGAGCTGGTCGAAGTCGACGAGGGAGAACCCGCCGGACCGGGTCATCGTCGACAGGAAGAGCGCCTGGAACGCCGTGCGGCCGGCGCCCTCCTCGCCGAAGGTCGTCGGGTTCGATGCCTCGAGCGCGATGTAGACGGCCGCGCCGCCGAGGAGCAGCACCGCGCTCGTCGCCAGCGTGAGCTTCACGTGGATGGGCCAGCGGCGCGGGGAGCGGAGCTGCTTCGTCAGGGCGCGGATCACCGGGAAGCCGATCGACCCCGCGACGACGCCGACCATCAGCAGCGACAGGAACCAGTAGTCGTGCGCGAACGGCGTCAGTCCGCTGGCGTTCGGCGCGAAGCCGGTGTTCGTGAACGCCATCGCGGCGTAGTAGAACGAGTCGCCGACCGCCGTCCAGAACGGCATGCCGGCGATGAGGACGGACGGCAGCAGGAGGAGCCCGAGGACGACCTCGATCGACAGGGTGCTCACCGCGACCGTCGCGAGCAGGGTGCCGACCTCGCCGAGGCGGACGGCCTGGCCCTCGGGGACGGCGCCGTGGTGCGTCCGCAGCGGGTTCGAGTCACCGGCGGCCATGAGCTTCGCCCGGAGACCCAGCTTCCGGGTGACGAAGAGGCCGAGGATCGAGGCGAACGTCAGGACGCCGACGGCTCCGATCTGCGTGCCGATCACCACGAGGGTCTTGCCGAACACCGACCAGTGCGTCGCCATGTCCACCGTGGCGAGCCCGGTGACGCAGACCACCGACGCCGCGGTGAAGAGCGCGTCCGCGAAGTGCGTCGAGCGTCCGTCCGCCGCGGCCCACGGGGTCATGAACAGGCTCGTGAAGACGAAGATCAACGCGACGAAGACGACGATCGCCAGGCGCGACGGCGACGAACGGAGCGCGGTGCCGATCCGGGACGGCCGCCGACGGGTCGCGCCCGCCGGACGCGACGGCGGCTCGTGACGATCGAGCATCGTATGCCTCCGGGGACATGGGCGGGACGGTTCGTCATGGTACATCCGTGACGGCCCGGCTAGCCTTGCTGCATGGCCGACATCTTCAGCGTCGTGGCGGATCCCACCAGGCGTGAACTGCTCGGGGCGCTGCTGTCCTCGTACGGGTCGGACGTCACCGGCGGCGAGCTCAGCGTCGGCCAGCTCGTCGAGAAGCTCGGCGTCAGCCAGCCCACCGTGTCGAAGCACCTCCGCGTCCTCCGGGACATGGGGCTCGTGACCAGCCGTGAAGAGGGACAGCACCGCTACTACCGTCTCGACCCGGAACCGCTCGTCGGCATCGAGGAGTGGGTGCTCCCGTTCACGAACGCGGTCGACGCGGACGGCACCCCGGCGACGACGGCGTGGACGATGGACGGCCAGCCGGTGTCGGTCCGCCGCTCCGGCACGGCCGGCAAGGCCACGGTCGAGGTTGGCACCGAACTCGGTCGCGTGATGGCCGAGGCGTCCTACCGCGCGACCGCCGCCCTGAGCGGTGCGCAGCAGGGCTGGGAGCGTGTCGTCGACCGCAGCCGCAAGCGCTTCACCCGGCGTGGCGACGAGGACTGAGCCGGATCTGGACACCGGTCGCACCGGCCCCTACAGTTGCCAGTGACCACACAGGTCACACCAATCCCCGAAGGCGGACCATGACCGGCAGTTTCGACGACGTGCGCTTCCTCACCGTCGCTGAGGTCGCCGAGATGATGCGCGTCTCCAAGATGACGGTCTACCGCATGGTCCACGCGGGTGAACTCCCCGCCATCCGGTTCGGCCGGTCCTTCCGCGTCCCGGAGTCCGCCGTCGCGGACGTCCTGCGCGGTGGCATCGCCGACGTCGGCTAGGCGGGTCCGAACCGGCCCGTTCGACATCGCGTCGGCCCTCCGCTAGACTCGGCGGGGTTGTTTTTCCGCGGTCTCGTTGGCCCGGTGTCCACACAACATCAGTCCGAGTGAGGTCCGTATGGGTTCTGTCATCAAGAAGCGTCGCAAGCGCATGGCGAAGAAGAAGCACCGCAAGCTGCTTCGCAAGACGCGCCACCAGCGTCGCAACAAGAAGTAGGCCCCGAGCCTGCAGCGTCAAGCCCCGGTTCGCCGGGGCTTTCGCATTTCCCCGGGCTTTCGCATTCCGCGGTGCGGATATGGTGGTGCCATGCCCGCCGTGACCCTGCTGACCAAGCCCGGCTGCCACCTCTGCGACGACGCCCGCCCGGTCGTCGAACGCGTCGTGGCCGAACACCCCGGATCGACCCTGCAGGAGCTGTCCATCCTCGACGACGACGCCCTCCGCGAGGAGTACGCGGAGGACATCCCCGTCGTCCTGGTCGACGGGCGCGTCCACAGCAACTGGCACGTCGACGCCGACCGGCTCCGCCGTGCACTCGAGAAGGCCGAGGCCCGCGCATGATCCACCACGTCGTCTCCTGGACCCTGCGCGAGGACCTCGACCGCGCCACGTCCGTCGCGCGGATCCGGGAACTCCTCGTCGGGCTGACCGGCACCGTCGGGTCGATCCGCTCGCTGGAGGTCGTCGAGAACGTCGCCTACCCCGGGAAGAACCAGGACGTCGCCGTCGTGGCGACCTTCGACGACCTCGCCGGTCTCGACGAGTACCAGGTGCACCCGCAGCACCAGGCCGCGGCAGCGGAGATCCGCGGCCTGGTCACGGGGCGGGCGGCCATCGACTGGGAGCGGTGAGCCGCGCCTCCAGGCCGGCCCCGCACACGCGGAACGGCCCCCGTTCGCTGTGAACGGGGGCCGTTTGGCGTGTACCGGGCGACTACGGGGTCAGGCGCGTCGGGCCACGGAACAGGTAGGTGACCTCGCGGATCGACGGCTCGTGCAGTGCGAGCATGAGCACGCGCGCCAGGCCCATGCCGAAGCCGCCGTGCGGCGGGACGCCGTAGCGGAAGAAGTCGAGGTACCAGCCGAGCTCCTCCGGGTCGAGGCCCTTCTCGACGGCCTGCGCCTCGAGGATCTCCACCCGGTGCTCGCGCTGCGCACCCGTCGAGATCTCGGCGCCGTTGAAGAGCAGGTCGTAGCTGTTCGTGAGCGTCGGGTCGTCGGCGTGGCGCATGTGGTAGTACGGCCGGATCGAGGCGTCGTAGTCGGTCACGAAGACGAACTCCGAGCCGTGGGTCTCCTTCGCCCACGCGCTCACGCGGCGCTCGCCCTCGGGGTCGAGGTCGCCGTCGGCGCGGACGACCTCGTAACCGCTGTCGGCCACGATCTTCCGGGCCTCGGCCAGGGTGACGCGGGGGAACGGGGCGGTCGGGACGACGAACTCGAAGCCGAAGACCTCCTCGATGTCCTTGCCGTGCTTCTCCTTGACGGCGGTGAACCCGGCGACGAGGAGCTCCTCGTGCATGGCCATGACGTCCTCGTGGGACTCGACCCACGAGAACTCGGCGTCGATGCTCGTGAACTCCGTCGCGTGACGGCTCGTGAACGAGGGGTCGGCGCGGAAGGCGTCGGCGATCTCGAAGACCGCTCCGAAGCCGGCCGGCTGCGCCATCTGCTTGAAGTTCTGCGGAGACTGCGCGAGGTACGCCGTGGTCTCGAAGTACTCGAGCTGGAAGAGCTCGGCACGCGACTCGGACGCCGAGGCCATCAGCTTCGGGGTGTGGATCTCGATGTAGTCGCGCTCGACCCAGTAGGTGCGGAACGCGTGCTCCATCGTCGTCTGGATGCGGAAGATGAGATTCTGCTTGCGGTTGCGCAGGTCGAGGAAGCGCCAGTCGAGGCGCTTGTCGAGCGAGGAGTCGTCCGCGATCGGGGTCTCCGGGATGGCGGCGCTGACGACGGTCAGGTCGCCGACCTTGACCTCGAGACCGCCGAGCTTGACGCGCTCGTCGTGCTTCAGCGTGCCCTGCACGTGCACGAAGGTGCCGTGCGCGAGGCCGGAGATCGCCTCGGTCGTCGCGAGTGCTGCGGCGGAGGCGTCGTCGCCCTCGACCGCTTCGCGCGTGGCGGGGTTGACGAGCTGGGCGGCGCCGGACTCGTCGCGGAGGACGACGAACTGCACCTTCTTCTGGTCTCGGACGGTCTCCACCCATCCGGCGACGGAGACGGGGCCGTCGGGGCGTGCGGCGAGGTCGGCGATGCGGGTGCGTTCGATCACGGTGGTCGAGTCTACCGGTCTGCCTCCGGGCCCGTCGTTGGGTGCGTCCGTTCCTCCACAGACCGGCATCCGTCCGGCGTCGTCCACAGGGTCGGCCTGGAGGCACGTGGCCGGTCGGCCGGCTCCGTAGCGTTCTCGACGTGGCCGGGTCGCGAGCTGGAGGGAGGCCCCGGATGACGGCAGGGGTCGAGGGGCTCGCGGCCTGGCCGCCTGCGGCGGTGGCGACGGTGGTCGCGGCTGCGCTGGCGGTGGCGCTGACGGCGGTCGCGGGGTTGGTCGGCGGGCTGTGGGCGGTGCTGCGGTGGCGGCGGGACGTGGCGCGTGAGGAGCGGGACCGGGCGTGGTCGCGCTTCGTGTGGACGGTCGAGCAGGCGTGCGACTCGGACGTGGGGCGGAGCGAGGTCGGTCTCGCGAGCGCCAAGACGATGTACAACATGCAGATTCTTCGCGATCACGATGCGACCTTCGGCAGGATCGTGCTGGAACTCATCACGGGAGGAGAAGACGATGGCGGTGCAGGATCCGGTCAAGGTGCTCATCGAGCGTCGGCGTGAGGAATGGCGGCAGGAAGTGCGTCACCGGTACCGGTTCCGGCCGTGGAAGGCGCGGCGGCTCATCGCGATGCACGACGACGTCATCCAGTTCCTCGAGGAGACGCGTGCCGCGCGTCGCGAGCGCAAGCGGCTCATCGAGGCAGGCGAACTGTCACGGGAGTGAAGCGCGCAGCGTCCCGAGGGTGCCGATGAACTCCTCGGCCATGCCGGCACGTTCGACGAGCTTCGCGTGCCGCGCCCGCGCATCCACGAGGAACTCGTCGAGCCGTGCGGCGAGGGCGGCTGCGTCGCCGGGGTCCTTCGCCGCCAGACCGTCGACGACCCGGAGCAGTTCGGCCATCTCGTCGAGCGTGAACCCCAGCGGCTTCATCCGACGGATCACGAGCAGGCGCTCGAGGTCCTGCTCGGTGTAGACCCGGAACCCGCCGCTCGTCCGCCCGCTCGGCACGAGCAAGCCGACCTCGTCGTAGTGCCGGATGGTACGGAGGGACATCTCCGCGCGCTCGGCCAGTTCCCCGATGTGCATGGTGGTGCTCACCCGCCGAACTCTACCCTCACGTGAGGGTAGAGTTCGACGTGATGTCCGTGATCACCCACTCCCCGACGGCCCCGAGCGTCCTCAG
Source organism: Curtobacterium sp. 1544 (assembly GCF_040544915.1). Classification (NCBI taxonomy): domain Bacteria; kingdom Bacillati; phylum Actinomycetota; class Actinomycetes; order Micrococcales; family Microbacteriaceae; genus Curtobacterium; species Curtobacterium sp. 1544. Next base: position 122,785 of record NZ_JBEPKX010000008.1, on the reverse strand, counting down.
CGCCCTGCGCTCGCCCCGATTGCTGACGCGTGAGGTCCTCGCCGGGATCGTCACCGCGCTCGCCCTCATACCCGAGGCCATCTCCTTCTCAGTCGTCGCCGGGGTGGACCCCGCCGTCGGGCTCTTCTCGAGCGTGGTCATCGCCGTCGTCATCTCGATCGTCGGCGGCCGTCCCGCGATGGTGTCCGCCGCCGCCGGGTCGGTGGCGCTCGTCATCGCCCCGCTCGTGCGGGACCACGGCATCGCCTACCTCGTCCCCACGATCGTGCTCGGCGGCGTCTTCCAGCTCGTGCTCGGCTTCCTCGGTGTCGCGCGCCTCATGCGGTTCATCCCGCGGAGCGTCAACGTCGCGTTCGTGAACGCCCTCGCCATCCTCATCTTCACGGCGCAGCTGCCGAACCTGTTCGGCGGGGACGTCCCGGCGATCGTGTGGCCGCTCACCGCCCTCGGCGTCGCGATCATCGTCGGCTTCCCGTTCCTCACGAAGGCGGTCCCGGCCCCGCTCGTCGCCGTCGTGGTGATCACGGCGATCACCCTGATCGCCGGCATCGCGGTGCCGACGGTGGGGGACAAGGGATCCCTGCCGACGGCGCTGCCGGGGTTCACCGGCATCACGACGCCGATCTCGTTCGAGACGCTGCAGATCATCGCGCCGTACGCGTTCGGCGTCGCGATCGTCGGACTCATCGAGACGCTCCTCACCGCGCAGCTCGTCGACTCGATCACCGAGACCGGGTCGAGCAAGTGGCGGGAGTCCTGGGGGCAGGGGGTCGCGAACGTCGTGTCCGCGTTCTTCGGTGGCACGGGTGGGTGCGCGATGATCGGTCAGACCGTGATCAACGTGAAGACCGCCGGTGCCCGGACGCGGATCTCGACCTTCGTCGCCGGGGTCTCGGTGCTCGTGCTGACGATCGTCCTGCACGACCTGGTCGCCGAGATCCCGATGGCCGCGCTGACCGCGGTGATGATCATGGTGTGCGTCGCGACCTTCGACTGGCACAGCATCCGCCCCCGCACCCTCGGCCGGATGCCGCTCGGCGAGACCGCCGTGATGGTCATCACCGTCGTCGTGGTCGTCGCGACGGACAACCTCGCCACCGGCGTCCTCGTCGGGGTGGTCGTCGCTGCGCTCGTGTTCGCTCGGCGGGCCGCGCACGTCGTGTCCGTCGTACGCGAGCCGGTCGACGAGCACACGGTCCGGTACCGGGTCCGCGGTGCGCTGTTCTTCGCGTCGTCCAACGACCTCGTCACGCGGTTCTCCTACGCGCAGGACCCCGAGCACGTGGTCATCGACATGTCCGACGCGCACGTGTTCGACGCGAGCACGGTCGCGGCCCTGGACGGGGTCGAGCAGCGTTTCGCCAAGCACGGTTCGACCGTCGAGGTGGTGAACCTCAACACGGGTTCGGTCGCGCTGCACGGGCGGCTGTCCGGCGAACTCGGCTGAGCGCTTCCGCATCCGGTGAATCGTCTGTGCGGGCGGTGGGAACGCCTGGGCGACCTACACTGGAACCCATGCCCGCGTCCCGAATCCACCTCGTCCGTCACGGCGAGGTGCACAACCCGGACCGTGTCCTCTACGGGCGGCTCCCCGGTTTCGGGCTGAGCGACCTCGGCAAGCAGATGGCGCTCGCGTCGGCCACCGCGTGGAAGGACGCCGGGGTCGACGTCCGTCGCATCGTGGCCTCCCCGCTGCAGCGCACGCAGGAGTCCGCGGCGCCGTGGTCCGAGGCCTTCGGGCTCGACGTTGCGCTCGACGAACGACTCATCGAGCCGACGAACCGCTACGAGGGGCAGCCTCCGGGGTTCACGAAGCGTTCGCTCGGACGCCCGGCCGAGTGGCCGTGGATCGCGAACCCGTTCCGGCCGAGCTGGGGCGAGGCGTACGAGTCCATCGCGAACCGGATGCTCGCGGCGATCGCCACGGCGTGGGAGAGCGTCGACGAGGGCGACGTCGTCCTCGTCAGCCACCAGCTGCCGATCTGGATGGTGCACCGCCGTCTCGCCGGCGAGCAGCTCTGGCACGACCCGAGGAAGCGGCGCTGCGACCTCTCCAGCATCACGACCGTCGAGCGTGTACCCGCCACCTCGTCCGGCCGGTTCACCGAGGTCGGGTACGCGGACCCGGCGCAGGCCCTGCGCGCGACCGCCATCGACGAAGGAGCAGTGTGACCAGCACCAGGAAGCGGCTCGCGGTCCTCGCGGCGACGGCGGTGACGGCCGCCCTCGTCCTGACGGGCTGCTCGTCGGACAACGACTCGCTGTCGAAGCAGTACGGCAGCGGCACGACGCAGAACTACATCTCCGGCGACGGCGCGGTGACCGAGGTCGCCACGGACAAGCGCACGGACGCCGTGGACTTCGAGGCGAAGGACATCGATGGCGACACCGTCTCGTCGAAGGCACTCAAGGGCAAGGTCGTCGTCCTGAACTTCTGGTACGCGGGCTGCCCGCCGTGCCGGGCCGAGGCGAAGTACCTCAACAAGGTGCACGACCAGTTCGCCGACGACGACGTCCAGTTCATCGGCGTCAACGTGCGTGACGAGCAGGCCACGGCCGAGGCGTTCGAGCGCACCTTCAAGGTCGACTACCCGACGGTGCTCGACCAGAAGACCGGCGCGATGCAGCTCGCGATGTCCGGGCAGATCGCCCCGAACGCCGTGCCCGCGACCATCGTGCTCGACAAGCAGGGCCGTGTCGCAGCGCGGGTCCTCGGCGCCGTCGACGGCCCGGGGATCCTGAACACCCTCGTCTCCGACGAGTTGTCGGGCAAGGCCTCCTGACCCGTGTCCAGCAACCCCTTCGCCGACGCGATCCTCAGCGGGCAGATGGCCGTGGCGCTCCCCGTCGCGGCGCTCGCCGGACTGGTGTCGTTCCTGTCACCGTGCGTGCTGCCGCTCGTACCGGGGTACCTCGGGTACGTCGGTGGCGTCGCCGAGGGCGGGCAGCGCCGGGGTCGTGTGGTGCTCGGGGTGCTGCTGTTCATCCTCGGGTTCACGGCGGTCTTCGTCGCGTACACGACGGTCTTCGGCGCGCTCGGCTTCTGGCTGGTGCGGTGGCGTGACCTCATCACGCAGATCCTCGGTGTCGTCGTCATCGCGATGGGCCTCGTGTTCGTCGGCCGCTTCACGTTCCTGCAGCGCACCATCAAACCCGGGTGGACGCCCGCGACGGGTCTGGTCGGCGCACCCCTGCTCGGCATCGTGTTCGGCCTGGGCTGGACGCCGTGCCTCGGCCCGACCCTCGCCGCGATCAACCTGCTCAGCGTCCAGTCGGGCAGTGCCTGGCAGGGCATGTGGCTCGGCGTCGCGTACTGCCTCGGCCTGGGCGTCCCGTTCGTCCTCGTCGCGCTCGGTGCCGGTTGGGCGACCGGGGCGATCCGCGCCGTGAAGCGCCACATGCGCACCGTCAACATCATCGGAGGAGCGATCCTGATCGTCATCGGTCTGCTCATGGTCACCGGAATCTGGTCGGCCGTCATGTCGAGCGCGGGGGCGGTGATCCAGAGCTTTGTCCCCGCAGTCTGAACCCGACGTCGACGCCGCCGACATCGACTCCACCGACACCTCGGCGGACCCGCAGCGACCGTCCGACCACGTCGACGGCTCCGGTCCGGCCGAGCCCTCCGCTGCGGGTGGTGGCGACGGGGTCAACCAGCCGAAGCTCGGCCTCGTCGGGTACATGCGGTTCTTCTGGCGCCAGCTCACGAGCATGCGGACCGCGCTGTTCCTGCTGATGCTGCTCGCCCTCGCCGCGATCCCGGGTTCGCTCGTCCCGCAGCGCACCGCGGACCCGAACGGCGTCGTGCAGTACAAGGCGGACCACGCGACGCTGTACCCGATCCTCGACAAGCTCCAGGTCTTCGACACCTACACCTCGGTGTGGTTCTCGGCGATCTACCTGCTGCTGTTCGTCTCGCTGATCGGCTGCATCATCCCGCGCACGAAGCACCACTGGCAGGCGCTCCGCACCCGGCCGCCGAAGACCCCGGTCCGACTCACGCGACTCGCGGGCTACCAGAAGGTCGCCGCGGACGGGACCGAGGTGCCGGCGGACCAGGCCGTCACCCGCGCGATGGCACTCCTGAAGCGTTCCGGGTACCGCGTCGAGCGGTTCGGTGACTCGGTCAGCGCCGAGCGCGGGTACCTGCGTGAGACCGGCAACCTGGTCTTCCACGCGGCGCTCGTCGGCGTGCTCCTGGCGGTCGGCGTCGGCGGCGGCTTCGGCTACACCGGTCAGCGGCTCCTCGTCGAGGGGCAGACGTTCTCGAACGTGCTCGGCTCGTACGACTCGTTCAACCCCGGCCGGTGGTTCCAGCAGACCGACCTCAAGGGCTACAACTTCACCCTCGACAAGTTCGTCACCAAGTACGAGGAGCGGAACCTCGACGCCCTCGGACAGGCGCTCGACTACTCAGCGACCGTGACGACGCAGGAGAAGGGCGGCACGAAGCAGACGAGCCGCCTCGGCGTGAACGACCCGGTCAGCGTCGGCGGCACGAACGTCTACCTCCTCGGCAACGGCTACGCGATGGACGTCACGGTGCGCGACGGCGACGGCAACGTGGCGTTCGAGGACACGGTCCCGTTCCTGCCGGAGGACGCGAACTACACGTCCACGGGTGTCATCAAGGTGCCCGACGCCGCGCCGGACCAGCTCGGCATGGTCGGCTTCTTCTACCCGACGGCGTCGAAGCTCTCCACCGGGGCGTACGCCAGCGCCTACCCCGACGACCAGAACCCCCTGCTGACCCTGCAGGTGTACACGGGTGACCTCGGTCTCGACGACGGTGTCCCGCAGAGCGTGTACACGCTCGACACGAGCGGCCTGAAGCAGATCGCGGGGCGTCAGTCCGACGCCGCCAGCATCGAGCTGAAGCCCGGACAGACCAAGAAGCTGCCGGGCGACGCGGGATCGATCACCTTCGACGGCGTGAAGCGCTACGTCTCGCTCGACGTGCACCACGACCCCTCGCAGCTGTGGGTCGGCGGCTTCGCCGTGCTGAGCGTCCTCGGCCTCCTCACCTCGCTCTTCGTCCCGCGCCGTCGCGTGTGGGTGAAGGTCGTGCCCCGTCGCGACGACGGCACCGGTGCGGAGCCGGGCTACGACCTCGAGTACGCCGGTCTCGCACGTGGCGAGGACCCGAACCTCGAACGGGCCGTGGCGGACATCGCCAAGCGCCACACGTCGGACCTCGGAGTTAGGATGCCCCAGTGAACGACATGACCACGAACCTCGCGACCTACTCGGTCGTGCTGACGTACTCCGCCATGGCGGTCTACGTCATCGCGTTCATCGCGTTCGCCCTGGACGTCGCGAAGCGCTCCGGCAACGTCGCGGCCGCCGCGGACGGCGCCGGTGCGCCCCAAGCCAGCACCGCGGAGCGGACGGTCGCCACCGTGCAGGGCGGCACCGTCGTCCTCGAGAAGGTGTCCCAGTCGTCCGACGGCGGGAGCGCCCGACGCGGGGGCACCCGGTTCGAACGCGTCGGCATGGCGATGACGATCCTCGCGCTCGTGCTGCACGTCGGCTCGATCGTGCTGCGCGGGATCGCGGCCGACCGTGTGCCGTGGGGCAACATGTTCGAGTTCTCCCTGACCGGCACGGGCCTGATCATCCTGATCTTCCTGCTCGTGCAGCTCTGGCAGAACCTGAAGTTCCTCGGTGTGTTCATCACCGGCCTCACGATCATCCTGCTCGGCATCGCGACCGTGAACTACTGGGTGCCCGTCGTCCCGCTGCAGCCCGCGCTGCAGTCGTACTGGCTCGTCATCCACGTGTTCGTGGCGATCGCCGGCACCGGGTTCTTCGCCCTGGGTGCCGGCCTTGCGGTGTCGCAGCTCGTGCAGACCTACCGCCAGGGCCGTTCGACCTCGGGCAAGCTCCGCTTCATGGAGACGCTGCCCGACGCCGACCGGCTCGAGGTCCTGACCTACCGCGTCATCCTGGTCGGCTTCGTCCTCTGGACCTTCACGCTCATCGCCGGCGCGATCTGGGCCGAGCGGGCCTGGGGCCGCTACTGGGGTTGGGACACGAAAGAGGTCTGGACCTTCATCATCTGGGTCGTCTACGCCGGGTACATCCACGCCCGTGCGACGCGCGGCTGGCGTGGGGCCCGGTCGTCGTGGCTGGCGCTCATCGGCTTCGCCGCGGTGATGTTCAACTTCTCCGTCGTGAACGTCTTCTTCAAGGGCCTGCACAGCTACTCGGGACTGTGATCAGCGCGGGTCGCTGACGCGACCGCCATCGGACTGGAGGCGCGGTGCCGGCTGGCACCGTCCCTCCAGGCACGGCCGTCACCCCGCTGGCGCAGTGCGCCGGTACCGGCTGGTGGGGCCCACCTCCAGTCCGTCTCTGGTCGGTCTCAGGGCCTCAACTGGCCAGCGCCGCGTGCGCGCGCTCGAGCCGTGCCCGCCACCAGGCGGTCCGCTCCGGCGATGCCGCGTTCCGCGCCAGCAGCTCCGGCGAGACCTCCACGCGGCGCACCGGCACCCGCCCGTCGACGGGGAGCAGCGGCGTGTCCGACACGTCCGACTCGAACATCGCCGCCGTGCCGAGCCCGGCGGCGTACCCCGGGCTCATGGCGGACGCGGCGAGGAACGCCCCCATCCCGAGCCCGACCGACGTGTCGAGCGCACTCGACACCACGCACGGCAGTCCCGCCTCGGCGACGATCGCGCGCGCCGCGATGATGCCGCCGAGGGGTTGCGCCTTGACGACGAGCACGTCAGCAGCCCCGGCGCGCGCGACGGCGAGGGGGTCGGAGGCCTTGCGAACGCTCTCGTCGGCGGCGATCGGGACGCCGAGCCCCGACACCCGGGCACGGAGCGCCGCGAGCTCGGGGACGGTGCGGCAGGGCTGCTCCGCGTACTGCAGGTCGAACGGGGCGAGGCGTTCCAGGGCGACCGCCGCCTGGTCGATGCTCCACAGGCCGTTCGCGTCGACCCGGACCCGGGCGTCGGCACCCATGATCCGACGCACCTCGGCGACCCGGGCGACGTCGTCGTCGATCGTCGTGCCGGGCTCGGCGACCTTGACCTTGGCGGTGGTGCAGCCGGGGTAGCGGGCGAGCAACCCGGCGACGGCGTCGGGCGCGATGGCAGGCACGGTGGCGTTCACCGGCACGGAGTCCGCGGCAGGCTCGTGGTGCTGCCACCCGAAGTCGATCGCGGCCCGCAGCCAGGCGGCGGCCTCGGCGTCGCCGTACTCGACGAACGGCGAGAACTCGGTCCAGCCCGCCGGGCCACGGAGGACGAGGGCCTCGCGCGAGGTGATGCCGCGGAACCGCACCCGCATGGGCAGCGCTACCACGTGCGCGTCCGCCAGGAGGTCGGCGAGGTCGGGGAGTTCGGCGTGGTCGGGGAGCACGTACCCATCCTGGCAGCGACGTCCAGCCCGCCTCACGGTTCCTCGGAGGGGACCGCCAGGGCAGGGCATTAGCATGCATCGGTCGGCCAGGGTCGGCAGCAGGGACACGACCAGGACGAGGGAGGCGCGGTGCCGGAACCGCAGCAGCGCGCGTCGCGCCCGTCGGCACCCGGCCGCGACACCGACGAGTTCGCACGGCTCATGCAGCGCAACACGGTCGACGTCCGCCACCAGGGGCAGGCCGGTCGCAGGAAGCGCAACCCGGTCGTCGGCAAGATCGCGCTCGGGCTCGCGGTGGTCTCGGCTGCGGTCGACGCGAGCGCCTTCGCCGTGTTCATGGGCGGCGACACCGACTTCGCGTTCGGCATCTGCTTCGTCGTCGTGTTCCTGACGCTCATCGCCGCGGTCCTCGGCTTCGTCGCCGCGGTCGGGTCGTTCGGCCGCTGGTACGGCGCGATCGGCGTCGTCGTGGCGTTCTTCGCCAACCCGGTGATCCTCATCGTGCTGCTCGTGATCGTCGCACCCGAGGTGCTGACCGACATGGGTGGTTCGGCGGCGGACGGCATGGGCGTCTGAGCCCGAGCAAACCGTGCCCGAGCGGTACCGTGGAGCCATGGCTGCTCCCGTCTCCGACCTGTTCGATCCCGACGTCTGGACCGCGGCTCCGATCGCGGAGCAGTTCACCGACATCACGTACCACAAGCACGTCTCGAAGGGGATCGTCCGGGTCGCGTTCGACCGCCCCGAGGTCCGCAACGCCTTTCGCCCGCGCACGGTCGACGAGCTGTACCGGGCCCTCGACGACGCCCGCCAGGACCCGCGCGTCGGCGTCGTGCTGCTCACCGGGAACGGCCCGAGCCCGAAGGACGGCGGCTGGGCGTTCTGCTCCGGCGGTGACCAGCGCATCCGCGGGCGCAGCGGCTACCAGTACGTCGGTGACGAGGGCGCTCCGCCGGAGGGCGTCGACCCCGCGGCTGCCCAGGCATCGATGGGACGCCTGCACATCCTCGAGGTCCAGCGCCTCATCCGGATGATGCCCAAGGTCGTCATCGCCGTGGTGCCGGGGTGGGCGGCGGGCGGCGGTCACTCGCTGCACGCGATCTGCGACCTCACGATCGCGAGTGCCGAGCACGGGAAGTTCAAGCAGACCGACGCCGACGTGGGCTCGTTCGACGGCGGGTACGGCAGCGCGTACTACGCCAAGCAGATCGGGCAGAAGTTCGCCCGCGAGGTCTTCTTCCTCGCTCAGGAGTACTCCGCCCAGCGCGCGTACGAGATGGGCGCCGTGAACGCCGTCGTCCCGCACGCGGACCTCGAGCGCGAGGCGATCCGCTGGGGCGAGATCGTGCTCGGCAAGTCCCCGACGGCGATCCGGATGCTGAAGTACGCCTTCAACGCGGTCGACGACGGCATGGTCGGGCAGCAGGTGTTCGCGGGTGAGGCCACACGGCTGGCGTACGGCACCGACGAGGCCGTCGAGGGCCGCGACTCGTTCCTCGAGAAGCGCGCGCCCGAGTGGACCGCCTTCCCCTGGCACTACTGATGACCCGTCCGCTGGTCGCGACCGGCACGTCGGACCCGTCGGTCGTGCTCCGCGGCCTGGAGGCAGCACTCGCCGGCGGCCCCGCGCTGCTCCCCGTCGCGGAGGGCGCTCCGGCGCTGCCGACCCCGGCCCCGGCCACCGTCCCGCAGCGGGTCGCCCTGGTCGTCGAGACGAGCGGGTCCACGGGGACCGGGAAGCGCGTCGCGCTCTCCTCCGAGGCGCTGCTGGCCGGGGCCGCCGCCGCCGATGCGGCACTGGGTGGTCCGGGCGGGTGGGTGCTCGCGCTGCCCACGCACTACATCGCCGGCCTCAACGTCCTGACCCGGTCGATCGCCGCCGGGACGGCACCCGTCGTCGTGCCCCCGGGACACTTCGACGCGGGCACCTTCGCCGACGCCGCCGATCGGCTCGTCACCGGACCGGGCGCTCCGCGCCGCTACACGTCGCTCGTCCCGGTGCAGTTGGCGCGGGTGCTCGATGATCCCCGCGCGACGCGCGCGTTGGCGGCGTTCGACGCCGTGCTCGTCGGTGGACAGGCGACGCCGGCACCCCTCCGGCAGCGTGCGCTCGACGCCGGGGTCCGCGTGGTGACGACCTACGGGGCGAGCGAGACGAGCGGCGGCTGCGTGTACGACGGCGTCCCGTTCGGCACCGTCCGCGCCGAGGTGGTCGACGGCGAGCTGTTCCTGGCCGGCCCGATGCTCGCCGAGGGGTACCTCGACGACGACCAGCGCACGGCCGCCGCGTTCACCGAGCGGGACGGGCTCCGGTGGTACCGCACGGGCGACGCCGCCGAGGTGCGCGACGGCGTGGTCCGGGTGCTCGGACGGCTCGACGACGTCGTCATCTCGGGCGGTGAGAAGGTCCCGCTCGGCCAGGTGGAGCGCCTGGTGCGGGAACTCCCCGGGCAGGACGACGCCGTCGTGACCCGGCGTACGTCGGGGGAGTGGGGCGAGGTGCCGGTCGTGGTGACCGCGCGGACGATCGACCTGCAGGTGGTGCGTGCCCACGTCGGCGCCGCGCTCGGCCGGGCAGCGCGTCCGGCTGCGGTCGTCGTCGTGTCCGAGCTCCCGATGCTCGCGTCCGGCAAGCCCGACCGTCGGGCGATCCAGGACATGGCGGTTTCGTAGCTCCACGCGACCGGACGCCGACGCGTCGCGAATATGATGGACGGTCGTGGCACGAACGAAGAACTCGACGCAGTCCAAGCGCCGCTCCGGCAACCCGGCGAAGGCCGCGGCACCGCAGCGCACGAAGCGGAAGGCGACCGCGAGCGACTGGATCGGCGGCGCGCGCCTCCGCACCCTGACGCTCGGCGTCGTCCCGGTCGTGATGGGCACGACGGTGGCCTTCGTCGACAGCCGCACGAGCGACTTCGGGGCGTTCCTGGCGAAGGACGGTCACGTCGTCATCGCGGTGCTCGCTCTGCTCGTCGCGCTGTTCCTGCAGATCGGCGTGAACTACAGCAACGACTACTCCGACGGCGTCCGCGGCACCGACGAGTTCCGCGTCGGCCCGGCACGGCTCACGGGCGCCGGACTCGCGAAGCCCCGGACCGTGCTGACGGTCGCGTTGACGTTCTTCGGCCTGGCCGCCGTGGCCGGCATTGTCATCGTGGTGCTCACCCAGCTGTGGTGGCTGCTCCTCGTGGGGGCTGCCGCGATCGTCGCCGCCTGGTTCTACACCGGCGGCAAGAAGCCCTACGGGTACAACGCCCTGGGCGAGGTCTTCGTGTTCGTGTTCTTCGGGCTCGTCGCCGTCCTCGGCACCCAGTTCATCCTCATCGGCTCGGTGACGCTGAGCGGCTGGGCCGCCGCGATCGCCGCCGGGTTCTTCGCCTGCGCGGTCCTCATGGTGAACAACATCCGCGACATCGACGAGGACCGTCTGGCCGGCAAGCGCACCCTCGCGGTCGTCGTCGGCCGCCCGGTGGCGCGGGTGCTCTACGGCCTGTTCCTGATGCTGCCGTACGTGGTCCTGCTCTGGTTCGTGCTGCTCTACTTCCGGACCGGTTTCACGTACTTCTCGCTGCTGCTGGCACTGCCGGCCCTGGCGATCGGGGTGTCGTCCCGGAAGCCCCGCGAGCTCATCACGGCCTTGCAGCTGTCGTCGTTCGCGTCGCTCGTGTTCGGCGTCGTGCTCGGGATCACGCTCGCCACCGCCCCGTAGGGCTCAGGCGATCAGTCCTCGTCGGCGTCCCGGCGCGCGGCGTGGCGGTCGGCGTCCGACACCGGGCGTGCGACGGGCGCGTCCGTGTCCTCGGCGTCGACGAAGTCGTCCTCGAAGTCGGTGTCCGCGTCACGCTCGGGCTTCCCCCGGCGGTTCGCGAGGCTCAGCGTGACCTGCTCGCGCAGCTTGCCGAGCGCGATGTACGACACGAGCAGCCCCACCAGCGCGCCCACGATCACGGCCCAGTACCAGGGCATCCGGGTCAGCAGGAGCAGTGCCACGGCCACGGCGAAGATGCCGAGACGGGCCAGGGTGTAGACGAGCCACGCTTTCACGCGGCAAGTCTACGGATGCGCGACCGGCAGGGACCCCACAGCCTCGCGACCTAGACTCCGGGCATGGTCCGACTGTGGTTGATCGTCGTCGTGGCCGCCGTGGCCTTCACGGTGTACGCGGCGATCGACTGCGCCACGATGCCCCGCGAACGTGTCCGTTCCCTCAGCCGTGGCGTCTGGCTGCTGCTCGTGATCGTCCTGCCGGTGCTCGGCGGAGTCCTCTGGTTCCTCCTGGGCCGTGCGCCCGCGACGAAGCCGGGCGGCGACTCCGGGTACCGTGGACCCGAAGACGACCCGGACTTCCTCGGGGGCCCGCACGGCCCCGAGCGGCACCCCACGGACAAGGACCAGGACGACGAGACCCTCCGAGACCTCGAGCAGCAGTTCCGCGAACGCGAGCGACGCGCGGACCGCGACCGCCGCGAGCAGCACCGCGACGACGACGGCCGCACCGATCGCTGACGGTCCCGCGGGTTCCGGCAGCCCCGCGACCGACTTCGCGCTGACGCTCTTCGCCGAGCTGGCGCGCGCCGGCGTCACCGACGTCGTCGTCAGCCCGGGATCGCGGTCGCAAGCCCTCGCCCTCGCCGCCGTCGCCCTCGAGCGCGCGGGCGGCACCAGCGTGCACGTCCGACTCGACGAACGGACCGCCGGCTTCTACGCCCTCGGCCTCGCGGTCGAGTCCGGTCGACCCGCCGCCGTCGTCACCACGTCCGGCACCGCCGTCGCCAACCTGCACCCCGCCGTGCTCGAGGCGCACCACTCCGGCGTGCCGATGATCGTCGTGAGCGCCGACCGCCCCGACGAGCTCCGCGGCATCGGGAGCAACCAGACCACCGTCCAGCCGGGGATCTTCGGCGCTGCCGTCTCGTTCGTGCGGGACGTCCAGGCGCCGACCGTGCACGGCGTCGACGCGAGCACCACGGACACCGTCCGCACCCTCGTGCGTCAGGCGGTCGCCGCGGCCGCGGGGCACGAGGGGCAACCAGGACCGGTGCAGCTCAACGTGGCGTTCCGCGAGCCGCTCTCGGCCGGCCTCGGCGAGGACGACGTGCAGCCGGTGCCCGACGACGAGGTCGACCTCGCGTTCGCCACCCGCCGCGTGCACTCGGGACTCCCGGTCGCCGAGCTGTCGCCGGACGACGAGCCCGGGACGGTCGTCATCGCGGGGCACGACGCCGGGGCGGACGCCGAACGGATCGCCTGGGAGCTCGGTGCGCCGCTGGTCGCCGAGGTGTCGAGCGGGGCGCGCTTCGGCCGGAACCTCGTGGTGACGTACCGCGAGCTCCTGCGCGAGCCGGAGTTCGGCGGTGCGGTGCGCCGCGCCGTCGTGCTCGGCCACCCCACCCTCAGTCGTGAGGTCCCCGCGCTCCTGCAGCGCGACGACGTCGAGACCATCGTGGTCCGCGGTCCGGGCGCCGATCCCTTCGACCCGGCCCGTGCCTCCAGGCCGACCGCCGCGACCACCTTCGTGTCCGACGTCCGCGTGACGGGCCGCACCCGGCCGGAGCACCGTGCGTGGGTGGGGCGCTGGGTGGCGACGAGCCGCGCGCTGCTGGGCGGCGGCGACGCCGGGCCGGACCTCGACGCGAAGCGCTCGAGCGACCGGGCCGAGCGCAACAAGTTCCTCCGCGACGAGGTCGCGCTCCGCCGCCGTCCCGTCGACCGGGCGATGCTCGCCGACGCCGTCTGGGGAGCGACCTGGCCGCACGACCGACTGGTCCTCGGCGCCTCACAGATCATCCGCGTCGCCGACGGGCACGTCGCGGGCAAGCCGATCCGGGTGCACGCGAACCGCGGGCTCGCCGGCATCGACGGCACCGTGTCCACCGCGCTGGGCATCGCCGCGGCGCTCGAACGGTCCTCGTCGTCGATCGGTACCACGCGCGTGCTGCTCGGTGACCTCACGCTCCTGCACGACCTCGGCGCGTTCGTCACGGGGACCGAGGAACCGCGGCACCGCGTGCAGGTCGTCGTCGGCAACGACTCCGGCGGTGCGATCTTCCGTGGGCTCGAGGTCGCGGCGACCACCCCCGAGGCGGACATGCGCCGGATGATGACCACGCCGCAGTTCGTCGACGTCGAGCGTGTCGTGACGGGGCTCGGGTGGGAGTACCGGCGCGCGGCGACGTGGGGCGACCTGGAGCGCGTGCTGACGGACCCGGCGGAGCGCGTCGTCATCGAGGTGCCGCTGGCCGACTGACGGACTCCGCGCCGCGACCAGCGCGGGCGGGGCCTCAGGCCAGGGCGTCGGTGATCGGGCGGAACTTGAGCGCGGTCTCGGCGACCTCCCGTGCCGGGTCGGACCCGCCCACGATCCCCGCACCGGCCCACGCCCGCACGGACCCGTCGTCGGCGATCCGGGCGCTGCGGAGCGCGAGCATCCACTCACCGTCGCCGTTCGCACCGAGCCAGCCGACGGGGCCGGCGTAGCGACCCCGGTCGACGCCCTCGAGCTCGGACACCAGCCGCACGGCGACGTCCGTCGGGGTCCCCGCGACCGCGGCCGTCGGGTGCAGCACGTCGGCGACGTCGAGCGAGGTCGTGCCCACGGGCAGGGTCGCCTGCACGTCGGTGGCGAGGTGCCACAGGTTGGGCAGCTGCAGGCGGAAGGGCTCCGGGTCCGCACGCAGGTCCGACGCGATCGGGCGGAGCGCGGCGAGCAGGCTGTCGATCGCGAACGCGTGCTCGCCGACGTCCTTCGCGCTCGCGGCGAGGGCCTCGGCAGCTGCGCGGTCGGACACGGCGTCCGTGCCCCGTGCGGCACTGCCGGCGAGGACGCGCGCGGACAGCCGTGTGCCGTCCGTCCGGGCGAGCGTCTCCGGTGTCGCGCCGACGAGCCCGTCGACGGCGAACGTCACACACTGCGGGTAGGCGTCGGCCAGGTCGAGCAGGATCGCCCGGCGGTCGGCGTCGTCCGGCAGGGTGCCGACGAGGTCGCGGGCCAGGACGACCTTCTCGGCGTCGCCCGCGGCGATCCGGCGGACGGCGTCGGCGACCCGCTCGGCGTAGGCGTCCGCGTCGATGCGTCCGGGCCGCAGCGCGACCGACACGTGCGGGCCGACGTGCGGCACCGGCACCGACGTACGGGTGAACGTCAGTGGCTCCGGGTCCGGTGTCGTGTCGACCGCGGTGAGCCACGCCTTCCCACGTCGGCGGCCGATCACGACGCGCGGGACGATGAGCACGCTCGTCTCGGCGGAGTCGTCGGCGAACGTGAACGACCCGAAGGCGACGAGACCGGTGCCGCGGAGCTGCACGGGGTCGTCGACCTCGGCGTCCTGCACGATGGTGCGCCACACGGCCGCGGCCTCCCGCATCCGCTCCGGTCCGGTGAAGGTGAAGCGCAGCGCCTCGCCGATCCCGACGATGCCGTCGCCGTTCCGGACGAAGGCGAGCGGGCTGTCCCGGAGGGTGTGGCGGAGGACGGCGCCCGGGTCGTCGAGGATCCGGGTCGAGACCGTCAGCGGTGGGGCCGCCGTGGTGGTTCGGGTCACGGACCGATCGTACGCGCCGGTTCCGGTCCCGCACGCGCCGTGCTCGGGGGAACCCACGGGCGGGACCTCTAGGATGTTGTGGGTGAGCAGAGCGGACCTGAACAAGCGGCCGGACGAGGTGGCGGCCATGTTCGACGACGTCGCCGCGAAGTACGACCTCACGAACGACATCCTCTCCGCGGGCAACGCCCCGCTGTGGCGTGTCGCGACGGTCCGCGCGGTCGACCCCCAGCCCGGCGAGAAGGTGCTCGACATCGCCGCCGGCACGGGGACGAGTGCGGCGGCCTTCGCGAAGAAGGGCGCCGACGTCACGGCGCTCGACCTCTCCGCGGGCATGATCGCCGTCGGTCGGGAGCGCCACCCCGAGATCACCTTCGTCGAGGGCGACGCCGAGCACCTGCCGTTCGACGACGACACCTTCGACGCCGTCTCCATCTCCTTCGGGCTGCGCAACGTCAACGACCCGATGCAAGCGCTCGGCGAGATGCTGCGTGTGCTCAAGCCCGGCGGGCGCGTCGTGATCTGCGAGTTCTCGACGCCGCCGCTCGCGGTGCTCCGCTTCGGCTACGGCACGTACCTCAAGCGCGTGCTCCCGGGCGTCGCGCGGCTCTCGAGCAGCAACCCCGCGGCCTACCGCTACCTGGCCGAGTCGATCGAGGCGTGGCCCGAGCAGCAGGTGCTCAGCCAGTGGCTCCGGGGCGTCGGCTTCACGATGGTCGCCTACCGCAACCTCACGGCCGGTATCGTCGCACTGCACCGCGGTCGCAAGCCCGTGGCGGGCACGGTCCGCGAGTCCGTCGCCCGGCGCGCCAAGGCCCGCCGTGAGCACCAGCACACCGGTGAGCAGCCGAGCGTCGACCCCACCGACGCCTGACCGGTCCCTCCACCCCCGAACACGGAGCAGCACTTGAATCCGAGCGTCCCGGTCGCACGTCGCGCACCGAGTCTCCGCGCGTCGCTGGGCATCGGCGAGCGACTGTTCGCCACGCCCTCGGAGCGGCGGTTCATCGCGGCCGTCGACGACGGGCTGGAGCTCGTCGAGCAGGGCCTCGAAGAAGCCATGCGCTCGACCGACACCCTCGCCGACACGACGAGCCGGTACCTGCTCTCGGCGGGCGGCAAGCGGATCCGACCGACGCTGACGCTCCTCATCGCGCAGCTCGGTGACGGCGTGACCGACGCGGTCGTCAAGGCCGCCGTCAGCATCGAGACGACCCACCTCGCGTCGCTGTACCACGACGACGTCATGGACGAAGCGCCCGTGCGGCGCGGTGTCCCGGCGGCGCACGTGACGTACGGCAACAACGTGGCCATCCTCACCGGCGACCTGCTCTTCGCCCGCGCCAGCCTCATCACGGCGGACCTCGGGACCGAGGGCATCCGGATGCAGGCCGAGACCTTCCAGCGGCTCTGCATGGGACAGCTGCACGAGACCACCGGTCCCCAGCCCGAGGACGACCCGGTCGAGCACTACATCCAGGTCCTCAGCGACAAGACCGGTTCGCTCATCGCGACGGCCGCGCGCGCCGGCGTGATGTTCTCGGGCGCCGATCGCTCCTACCTCGACGCCGTCGGCACCTTCGGCGAGAAGGTCGGCGTTGCGTTCCAGCTCGTCGACGACGTCATCGACCTTGCCCCCGCGAAGGACAAGACCGGCAAGATCGCCGGGAACGACCTCCGCGCCGGCGTGGACACCCTGCCGCTGCTGCAGCTCCGGCGCCTCGCCGCGACGGGGGCACCGGATGCGGTGGCGCTCCTCGAACGCATCGAGCGGGACGTCAACGCCGCCCCGGACGACGTCGTCGACTCGGCGCCGTACCAGTCCGCCGTGGCCGCGCTCCGTGAGCACGAGGCCACCGCCGCCACCCGGGCCGTCGCGGTCCGCTGGGCGACCGAGGCGGTCGACGCGCTCGCGCCGCTGCCGGACGGCACGGTGAAGCGGGCCCTGATCCGCTTCGCCGAGTCGGTCGTCGACCGCAGCCGCTGACCGGGCCCGACCGCAGCAGCATCACCAACGCCGCGACGACGCGACCACCGCCCTCGGGAGCACCCCACCCGAACGAACCAGGAGACGATCAGTGCCCACCCTCCGAGTCGCCATCGTCGGCGCCGGCCCCGCCGGCATCTACGCCGCGGACATCCTGCTGCGCGAGGCCCACGGCCACGACGTGTCGATCGACCTGTTCGAGCAGCTGCCTGCGCCGTACGGGCTGGTCCGCTACGGTGTCGCCCCCGACCACCCCCGCATCAAGGGCATCATCAACGCCCTGCGCGACGTGCTGGACCGCGGCGTCGTCCGGCTCTTCGGCAACGTCCGCTTCGGCGAGGACATCACCCTCGACGACCTCCGGAAGCACTACCACGCGGTGGTCTTCTCGACCGGTGCGATCAAGGACGCCGACCTCGACGTCCCCGGTGTCGAGCTCGAGGGGTCGTACGGCGCGGCCGACTTCGTCAGCTGGTTCGACGGCCACCCCGACGTCCCGCGTACCTGGCCGCTCACGGCCGAGAGCGTCGCGGTGATCGGCAACGGCAACGTCGCCCTCGACGTCTCGCGCATCCTCGCGAAGCACGCCGACGACCTGCTGCCGACCGAGATCCCGGCGAACGTGTACGAGGGCCTCAAGGCCTCGCCGGTGACCGACGTGCACGTGTTCGGTCGTCGCGGCCCGGCGCAGGTGAAGTTCACCCCGCTCGAGCTCCGCGAACTCGGTGAGCTCCGCGACGTCGACATGATCGTCTACGACGAGGACTTCGACCACGACGAAGCTTCCAAGACCGCCATCGCCACGAACAAGCAGGTGATGGTGATGAACCGCGTGCTGGAGCAGTGGCGCACGCGCGAGACCGGGCAGGCCAGCCGTCGTCTGCACCTGCACTTCTACGCGAAGCCGCTCGAGCTCGTCGGCGAGGACGGCAAGGTCAGTGCCATCCGGTACGAGCGGACGCGTCCGAACGGCCAGGGCGGCGTCGAGGGAACCGGCGAGATCCGCGAGATCCCGATCCAGGCCGCGTACCGAGCGGTGGGCTACTTCGGTTCGCCGCTGCCCGGCGTTCCCTTCGACGAGCGCCACGGCGTCATCCCGAACCACGAGGGCCAGGTCCTCGACGACGACAACCAGCAGCTCCCGGGCGTCTACGCCACGGGTTGGATCAAGCGCGGTCCGGTCGGCCTGATCGGGCACACGAAGTCCGACGCGATGGAGACCGTGCAGCACATCGTGAACGACCAGGCGAGCTGGTGGACGCCGGAGGACCCGTCCGAGGGCGCGATCCCGGCACTACTCACCGAGCGCGGTGTCGAGTACACCGACCTCGACGGCTGGCACAACCTCGACGCCCACGAGCTCGCGCTCGGCGAGCCCCACGGCCGCGAGCGCATCAAGGTCGTCCCGCGCGAGGAGATGATCGACGTCTCTCTCGGTCGCGCGAACGCCACCGCGAGCTAGGCGCGAGAGCCGAGCCGTGACCGACGCACGCCCCGCACCGCCCACCGCGATGCGGGGCGTGCTCGTCCCGGCAGGCCGACTCCAGGGCGTCGACGTCGCTCGTGCGATCGCGTTGCTCGGCATGATGGCGACGCACGTCGGCGGTATCGCGGACGCGGTCGACTGGTCGGACCCCGGTACCTGGGCGGCGGTCGCGCACGGGCGGTCGTCGTCGCTCTTCGCGGTGCTCGCCGGGGTCTCGATCGGCCTCACGAGCGGGCGCACCACGCCACCCGGTCCGCCCGCGATCGGACGCGTGCGGGGTCGGCTGGCCATCCGCGCGGTCGCGGTGGTCGCGGTCGGTCTGCTGCTGATGGCGTTGCAGACGCCGGTGTACGTGATCCTGCCGACGTACGGCGTCCTGTTCCTGCTCGCCGTCCCGGTGCTCCGCGTGCGGGCGCGGTGGCTGCTCGTGCTCGCCGGACTGTGTGCCGTGCTCTCACCGGTGGTCGCACTGGCGACCGTCCCGCTCTACGCGGACGCGGGCATGTGGGAGGTCCAGCTCGGTCTCGTCTACCCCGTCGTCACCTTCCTGGCGTACGTCCTGGTCGGTCTCGCCGTCGCCCGCAGCGGCCTGGAGGCGCGGGGCCGGCAGGTCGTGCTGCTCACGTCCGGCGCAGTGGTCGCCGTGGTCGCGTACCTGGTCGGGAACGCCCTCGCCCCGGTGCCCGACGACGCGGCGTCCGCGTTCCCCGGGGTGCCGTACGCGGGGGAGGGCAGCACCGGGTCCGAGGCACTCGCCCAGCTGTTCCTCTCACCGCGGGACCACTCGTCGTCGATCGTCGACGTCGTCGCGACCTCGGGCATCGCGGTCGCGGTCATCGCCCTGTGCACGCTCGTGTTCGACGGGCGGGGGCGGACGGCCGAGCGGATCGCGTTCCCGCTGGCCGCAGTGGGCTCGATGCCGCTCACCGTCTACGCGGGACACCTCGTCGTGCTCGCGATGCTGCCGGAGTACCCCGACTCGGGTGCTGCGTGGTGGTGGTTCGCCTTCGGCTCGGTGCTCTTCGCGATGACCTGGCGCACGTTCCTCGGGCGTGGACCGCTGGAGCGCCTGACCGCCCGCTTGACCCGCCTGGTGCCGGACCCGCGCGCCTGACCGCGCACGGTGCGGGCGCGAGCCGACCCGCGCCGGCCGACCCGCGCCTCCAGACCGGTGCTACTGCAGCGCCGCCGTGAGCCGCGCGACGTTGTCGAGGACCTGGGACCGCCGCGGCCGCTCCACCCACGCGTCGAGCGTCAGCTCGAAGCTGTGCTCCTTGTACGCGTCCTGCACCTCGCGCAGGGCGTCGACGAACCGGCTGCCGCGCACCATCACGGAGACCTCGAGGTTGAGGCTGAACGACCGCATGTCCATGTTGCTCGACCCGATCACCGCCACGTCGTCGTCGATCGTGAAGTGCTTCGCGTGCAGGATAGTCGGCGCCCGGTAGAGCCAGATCTTCACGCCGGCCCGGAGCAGGCCCTCGTAGTAGGAACGCTGCGCGTGCCACGTCATCGCGTGGTCGCCCATCTCGCCGACGAACAGCTCGACCTCGACCCCGCGCTGCGCCGTGGTCGTGATCGCGTAGAGCATGGAGTCGTCCGGGACGAAGTACGGCGACGTGATCGACACCTTGTTCTGCGCCGAGTACAGCAGCGCGTTGAAGAGCCGGAGGTTGTTCTCGCCGTCGAACCCGGGGCCGGACGGCACGACCTGGCAGTCCAGTGCGTCACCGCGGTCGGCGCGCTGGACGGGGTCGCTCTCGCGGAGCAGGAGCTCGTCGGTCTCGCTGTACCAGTCGGTCACGAACAGGGCGTTGAGTCCGGCGACGACGGGACCCTCGAACCGGGCGAACAGGTCCTTGTACTCCATGCCCTTGTCGACGTGCGACTTGAGGTCGTAGGACTTGTCGATGAGGTTCTGCGACCCGGTGAACGCCACCGAGCCGTCGATCACCATGATCTTCCGGTGGTTGCGGAGGTCCGGGCGCTGGAACTTCCCCTGCAGCGGCAGCAACGGGAGCATGAGGTGCCACTCGATGCCGGCGCGGTCCATGAACGCCAGCGTGTCCTTGTACCCGGGGTAGCCGCGGCTGGCCCAGTGGTCGAGCAGGAACCGGACCGTGACGCCGCGGGCCTGCGCGCGGGCGAGGGCCTCGAAGAACGGACGCGTGGTGTCGTCGAGCGTGGCGATGTAGAACTCGACGTGCACGAACCGCCGGGAGTCGTCGATCGCGCGGGTCATCTCGGCGATGGACTCGTCGTAGTCGGGGTAGAGCTCCGCCGAGTTGCCGCCGACCAGGGGCATCGCGCCGAGCTCGCGGTTCAGGCGCGTGACGCTGTCGAGCCACGCCGGCCACGGGTGGTCGCGGCGCACCCGCTCGATGCCCTCGGTCTGCTCGAGGATGTACGCGTTGATCTCCGTCTGCTTCTCACGCCGGGCGTGCGGCAGCTTCGTCGACCCGATGACGAGGAAGACGATGAAGCCGATGTAGGGGATGAGGAAGATCGCCAGCAGCCAGGCCGTGGCCGTCTGCGGCTTGCGGTTGATCGGGACGTAGATGATCGAGAAGACGCGGATCGCCAGGTCCAGCAGGACCAGGAAGACCGTGATGGCGACGCTGAGCCAGTGCTCCACAGCGGTGCGCGGCGCGTCAGCGGAAGTTGATGAACTGCAGCGGCACGTCGAACTCTTCACCCTTGAGGAGCTGGATCGTGTTCTGCAGGTCGTCGCGGCTCTTCGAGGAGACGCGCAGTTCGTCGCCCTGGATCTGGTTCTTCACGGTCTTCGGGGCGTTGGCCCGGAGGAACGCGCCGATCTTCTTCGCGACGTCCTGCTCGATGCCGTTCTTGAACTTCACCTCGATGCGGTACTCCTTGCCCGAGGGGTACGGGTCGCCCGCGTCGAGGCTCTTGAGGCTGATGTTCCGCTTGATCGCCTTGCTCTGCAGGACGTCGAGGACGGCCTTCGCGCGCTCTTCCGAGTTCGCCTTGATGAGGACGTCCTCACCGCTGAACGCGATCGATGCGTCGGCGCCCTTGAAGTCGTACCGCTGCTCGATCTCCTTGGCCGCCTGGTTGAGGGCGTTCTCCGCCTCCATCTTGTCGACCTTGCTGACCACGTCGAAGGAACTGTCTGCCATGCGGGACAGCCTAACGGCGGACGGGAGGCGCGGTTCGGCACCCACGGATCGGCGCACGGTGGTCACGAGCACCGTCCCGGATCGGCTATGCTTTCATGCGCGCCTTCGGTTGGTGACTACACGGGCCGGGTGCGCACACGGCAAGTTACCCAAGCGGCCAAAGGGATCTGACTGTAAATCAGCCGGCGTAGCCTTCGGGGGTTCGAATCCCTCACTTGCCACCATCGGAACGGCCCCGTCCACTGCGGACGGGGCCGTTCCGTTTCCGGCAGGCTGGTCGCATGCCCGTCGACCCCACGCCGTCCCAGTTCGCCGACCTCGCCGAGGCCATCGCCCTCGAAGCGGCGTCGCTCGCCGCCCAGCGCCGAGCCGAGGGTGTCGAGGTGGCCGACCGGAAGTCGAGCATCGTCGACGTGGTCACGGCAGCCGACCGCGAGGTCGAGGCGCTCATCCGGTCGCGGATCGCCGCGGCCCGCCCGGACGACGCGTTCTTCGGTGAGGAATCCGGCACCGGCATCGGTACGACGGGGATCACCTGGGTCGTCGACCCGATCGACGGGACCGTCAACTACCTCTACGGCAGCCCCGAGTACGGCGTGAGCATCGGCGTCGTCCGCGGCGCAGCCGACCCGACGACGTGGGAACCGGTCGCCGGCGTCGTCGTCGCACCGGCCACCGGCGTCGTGCACCGGGCAGTGGTCGGCGAGGGGGCGACGCGGAACGGGGTGCCGCTGCACGCCGGGTCACCGGCGTCCCTCGCCGAGACCCTCGTCGCGACCGGCTTCGGCTACACCGCGGACCGTCGGCGGCAGCAGGTCGACGTGCTCGCCGGGCTCATCGGCGAGGTCCGGGACATCCGGCGCGGGGGAGCGGCGTCGTTGGACTGCTGCGCGGTCGGAGCGGGGACCGTGGACGCCTACTACGAGCGTGGGATCAACCCGTGGGACATGGCCGCCGGATCGATCGTGGCGCAGGAGGCCGGGGCAGCCGTGCGCATCTGGGAGGCCGGCGGGACGCGGTCGTTCCTCTTCGCGAGTCCGGCGATCGTCGACGACCTCGCCGCCCTGCTGCTGCGCCTCGAGGGGTCCGTGCTCGCGGTGTGAGCGACCTGACCCCTCGGTCTGGGGGAGCCGTGTGGTCATGACCACGACTGGCGACACGGTAGTGCTCCTGCTACCGTTCTCTGGTCCCGTTATCTGCTCGTTACCAACGAGCGCACCTCGCCCCGATCAGGATCGCCACCGAACGCATGCCCCACTCCTCCCTCTCGCCCGAGCACACCGACGGCCCCGTGAACGCACCCGCACCGGTCGTCCACATGACCCGACGGGAACGGATCGAGGCGGAACGAGCCGCGGCGGCAGCAGCGGACAAGGGCGACCACCTCGATCGGGCGACGGCCGTGGCGGAGCCGGAGCGCGCCTCCAGACCCTCCATCGAGGACCTCGTGAGCCCGGTCACCCCGCCGGCGCCCGCGTCCCCCATCGACCTCGCACCGGCGTCGCCGGTCATGCCGGCGTCGACCGCCGGCCCCGAGACGCCGCCCGCGCCCTCGTCGCCCGTCGTGGCGGCGACGGCTCCCGTGCGGACCGCTGCGCCCGCGCAGCCTCGCCGCGTCCTCGGTCAGGTGCCGGCGTCGCGTCGCACCGGTCGTCCGGTCCGGCCCGCCGTCGCCGCGGCCCGCCCCGCCCAGGTGACCCGGGTGCCCGCGTCCTCGTCCGCGAAGCAGGGTGCGTCGTTCCGCAGGGCCGCGTCGCGCGTCACCGCCGTCGGCGCGCTGCTGTTCGCCGCCGGCCTCGTGGTCTCGACCTCGCTGCCCGCCCAGGCGCTCTACACGCCGGAGCCGGGTTCGACGTCGCAGCGGGCGACGGCCTCCGGCGCGACCCAGTCGCTCAGCGTCGGCTCGGGCGCGACCGACGCCGAGACGAACCGCGACCAGTACTCGGTGTCCTCGGCCACGCAGTACAAGAACGTCGACTCGTCGAGCTTCACGAACGACCCGAACGGCACGATCCAGTGGCCGTTCCTCACCGGCGTGCCCATCACCTCGGGGTTCGGCGGACGTCAGGTCGAGGGCTGCTCGTTCTGCTCGACCAACCACATGGGCGTCGACTTCGCTCCGGGCGAGGGCACCCCGATCCGGGTCATCGCGGCCGGCACCGTCATCAAGGTGCAGGCGGACGACGGCGGCTTCGGCAACGACGTCTGGGTCGAGCACGAGGTGGACGGCAAGCAGTTCACCAGCGTCTACGGCCACATGGAGGACAACTCCTTCAAGGTCGTCAAGGGCCAGCAGGTCGAGGTCGGTGACGAGCTCGGACTCGTCGGCAGCACGGGCAACTCGACGGGCCCGCACCTGCACCTCGAGGTCCACGTCGACGGCGTCCCGGTGGACCCGCTGGCGTGGCTCAAGGCCAACGCGAACTAGCGGTCCGACGCGGCACGCCCGGGCGTCACGCCGGGTTCCTGACCACCGTCGCGGGTCTGCTATCCTCGTGTGGTGCCGCTGAGCGGCACATGCCCCGATAGCTCAGTGGTAGAGCACTTCCATGGTAAGGAAGGGGTCGTCAGTTCAATCCTGACTCGGGGCTCCGACCCGGAGCTGTTGTCGCTCCGGATCCTTGGCGGGGTAGCTCAGTTGGTTAGAGCACACGACTCATAATCGTGGGGTCGCGGGTTCAAGTCCCGCCCTCGCTACCGCAAGCCCGGCGTCCGCGCCGGGCTTTCGTCGTTCCCGGGGCGCCGGCGCCCGGCGCACGAGGTGTGAGCAATCGCGCCCCCGTGTGGACATCGCGCCCCGGTGTGACGGGGCGCAGTGTTCGGAACGGGGCGCGAACCGGCGACGCCGGCCCGACGGGTCCGAACCCGGCGGCCATACCCGCGCCGCGCGTCAGAACGGGCGGTGCTCCGGCCGCGCGGCGAGCACCCCGGCGGACCGGAGGGCGCGCTCGAGCGTCGCGTTCACCTGCTGCCAGGCGCTCCGCCGCCGGTCGGCGCCGATGCCCCCGCCCGACACCGCCGTGCCGTGCCCGGAGTGGCGCAGGGTGATCGTGGTGGACGTCCCCGTGACGGTCGTCGACAGCTCGTACCGGCGGAACTCCCGCGACGGGTGCACCAGGGCCCCGAGCAGGATCGTCAGCAGGCGGCTGCCGGTGGTGGCGGTGATCGTGCCGCCGGTCGACTCGACGTGGTGCCCGGTCTGGCGCAGTGCCGCGCCCGCGACCTCCATGGCCGTGCACCGGTCGCCCGTGTGCACCGCGAACTCGGTCGTCGACTCCATCGTGCTCCCCTCCCCGGAACTGCCGGCCCGGATCCCCGGACGCCGGCGTCGGTTCCCCCGAACCGTGTTCGACAACCATAGCCGATGCATACTCATGAACGACAGGCCCCCAGACGGGCGTCGCTAGACTGCCGGACGTGTCTGTGAACCCCGAGCTCGTCGGCAGGACGTTCCCGCCGGCCCAGCCGTACCTGGTCGGTCGTGAGAAGGTGCGGGAGTTCTCCCGCGCCGTGTTCGCGACGAACCCGATCCACCACGAGCCCGAGGCCGCCCGTGCCGCCGGCTACGACGACGTCGTCGCACCGCCGACCTTCGCGGTCGTCGTGCAGGAGGCCACGCTCGCCCAGCTCCTCGCCGAGCCGGACGCCGGGATCGACTTCTCGCGCGTCGTCCACGGCGAGCAGGCCTTCACCTACGACCGGCCCATCGTGGCCGGCGACGAACTCACCGCGACCCTGACCGTCACGAGCGTCAAGACCCTCGGCGGCAACGCCATGGTCACGGCCGAGAGCACGATGAACGACGCCGCGGGGGAGCACGTCGTCACGGCGACCTCCACCCTCGTCGTCCGAGGAGACGACGCATGACCACCGCACCCGTGACCGCGCTCGAGGTCGGCACCGTCGTCGCCGAGCGCGAGGTCCACCTCACCCGTGACTCGCTCGTCCGCTACGCCGGCGCCTCGGGGGACTTCAACCCGATCCACTACCGCGACGACGTCGCTGCGGCCGTCGGACTGCCGGGCGTCCTCGCGCACGGCATGCTCACGATGGGCATCGCGGTGCAGCCGGTGTCCGAGTGGCTCGGCGACCGCGGCGTCGTCGTCCGCTACGGCGTCCGCTTCACCCGGCCCGTGGTCGTCGACCCGGAGCAGGGCGCCACCGTCGGCGTCGTCGCCAAGGTCGGCACCGTCGACGACGAGGGCCGTCCGCAGCGCATCGACCTCACCGTGACCGCCGCCGGGCAGACCGTGCTCGGCAAGGCGCAGGTCACGGTGGCGTTCCGCTGACCGTGTCGGAGCCGGTGCTCGCGGACCTCACGACGCTGCGCGTCGGTGGTCCCGCCACGCGGCTGCTCACCGCGACGACGACCGACGAGCTCGTCGACCACGCAGTCTCGGCGTGGGAGGACGACGAGTGGCTCGTCCTCGGTGGCGGCAGCAACCTCCTGGTCGCCGACGACGGGTTCGACGGCACCGTCGTCCTGGTCCGCACCACGGGCGTGGACGCCGACACGGACGCGGACGGCGTCACCGTCCGCGTCGCGGCCGGTGAGCCGTGGGACGCGTTCGTCGCCTCGACCGTCGAGCACGGTTGGACCGGCCTGGAGGCACTGAGCGGCATCCCGGGCACGGTCGGTGCCGCCCCCGTGCAGAACATCGGCGCCTACGGGGTCGAGCTGTCCGACGTGCTCACCCGGATCGAGTTCCTCGACGCGTCCACGGGGGAGCGTGCGTGGGTGCCCGCGGCCGAGCTGGCGCTCGGCTACCGCACGTCGACGCTCAAGCACGGCCGCCGCGGCGTCGTGCTGACGGTCGAGTTCCGGCTCGGTACGGCCTCGGCGGACGGCGTCCCGGTCCGGTACGCGCAGCTGGCCGGTTCGCTCGGCGTCGAGCTCGGGGCCCTGGTGTCGCCGTCGACGGTCCGGTCCGAGGTGCTGCGGCTCCGCGGCACGAAGGGCATGGTCCTCGACGCGGACGACCACGACACCTGGAGTGCCGGGTCCTTCTTCACGAACCCGATCGTGTCCGCCGCCTTCGCCGAGACCCTGCCCGCCGATGCCCCGCGCTGGCCGGCCGGTGACGACGTGAAGCTCAGCGCGGCGTGGCTCATCGAGCACGCCGGGGTGCACCGTGGGTACGCCGTGCCCGGCTCCCGTGCCGCGATCTCGTCGAAGCACACCCTCGCGCTGACGAACCGCGGCGGAGCGACCGCCGCCCAGGTGGCGGAACTCGCCCGCTACGTCCAGGTGACCGTCCTGAACCGCTTCGGGGTCTCGCTCGTGCCGGAACCCGTGTCGGTCGGCGACCTGCTCGCCTGAGCCGAGCCGCGCCTCCAGGCCCGCAACGCGGAACGGCCCACCTCGACGAGGTGGGCCGTTCCGCGTGCTCGGTGACTACGCGAAGAACTTCGCGAGCCGGGCCACGCCCTCGGCGATGTCGTCGTCGCCCAGCGCGTAGGACAGGCGCAGGTAGCCCGACGGACCGAAGGCCTCGCCCGGGACGACCGCGACCTCGGCGTGTTCGAGGATGAGGTCCGCCAGTTCGAGCGTGGTGGTCGGCGTCGTACCGGCCCACTCGCGGCCGAGCAGTGCCGTGACGTCCGGGTAGACGTAGAAGGCACCCTGCGGGGTCGGCGTCACGAAGCCCGGGATCGCGTTGAGCCCGGCGACGATGGCCTGACGGCGACGGTCGAAGGCCTCGCGCATGGCCGTGACGGGCTCCTGCGGACCGGTGAGCGCGGCGATCGCGGCGCGCTGCGAGACGTTCGACACGTTCGACGACAGGTGCGACTGCAGGTTCGACGCGGCCTTCACGGCGTCCGTCGGGCCGATGAACCAGCCGACCCGCCAACCGGTCATCGCGTACGTCTTGGCGACGCCGTTGACGAGGATCGTCGTGTCGGCGAGGGCGGGGACCGCTTCGAGGATGCCCGTGAACCGGACGCCGTCGTACACGAGGTCCTGGTAGATCTCGTCGCTGATCACCCAGATGCCGTGCTCGAGCGCCCACTCGCCGATGGCCTTCGTCTGCTCGGCGGTGTACACCGAGCCGGTCGGGTTCGACGGGGAGCAGAACAGCAGCGCCTTGGTCTTCGGGGTGCGAGCGGCCTCGAGCTGCTCGACCGTGACCAGGTAGTCCTGGTCGCTGCCGGCGAAGACGTCGACGGGGACGCCGCCGGCCAGACGGATGGCCTCGGGGTAGGTGGTCCAGTACGGAGCGGGGAGGATGACCTCGTCACCGGCGTCGACGATCGTCTGGAAGGCCTGGTAGACGGCCTGCTTGCCGCCGTTCGTGACGATGACCTGCGCGGGGTCGACGGTGATGCCGGACTCGCGTGCGGTCTTCTCGGCGATCGCCTGCTTCAGCTCGGGGAGACCGGTGGCCGGCGTGTACCGGTGGTTCTTCGGGTCCTGCGCGGCCTGGACGGCGGCGTCGACGACGTGGTGCGGCGTGGCGAAGTCCGGCTCGCCGGCGGCGAACGAGATCACCGGGCGGCCGGCGGCTTTCAGTGCCTTGGCCTTGGCATCGACCTTGAGCGTCGCGGACTCGGCGATCGCGGCGATGCGGGACGCGATGCGCGGCCGATCGGTGCTCGCGGCAGCGGGGTTGGCGGTGGACTCGGGGCCTGGGGCTTCGGTGCTCACGGGTCCCAGCCTATCGGCGCGGCACGCCGGAGCATCCGTCAAGTGGACACCGTGTGACGGACTCCCGTAGACTCGTCCACCGGAACGCGGATCGGTGACGAACTGCGTTCTGAAGGGCGGTGGCTCAATTGGTAGAGCAGCGGTCTCCAAAACCGCAGGTTGCAGGTTCGAGTCCTGTCCGCCCTGCACATCTGGAAGGGTAGAAGTTGGCGAGCAAAGACATGGAGACGACGGCGGACGACGTCGTCGCCAAGGCGAAGCAGGACCGGGCCGAGCGCCGCGGGCCCTTCGCTGCCATCGTGCTCTTCATCCGGCAGGTCATCGCGGAACTCCGCAAGGTGGTCACGCCGACCCGCAAGGAGCTCTTCAGCTACACGGGCGTCGTCCTGGTCTTCGTCGTCGTGATGATGATCCTGGTGTCGATCCTCGACTTCGCGTTCGGACTCGGCGTCGGGTACGTGTTCGGCAACGGGCCGACGGCCTGACCCGGACCTCGGCTGTCCTGGCCGTCCGCGGACAGGAGTACGGTCGCCCGAGACGGCGCCGATCGTGAACCGATCCGCCCGCCAACCCGATCCGCACCACCGAACGGAAAGAATCGACAGTGTCTGACAACTCCCGCGACGACATCGACCTCGCCACGGCTGCCGAGCAGTCCTCCGAGGTCGAGGAGAACCAGGAAGGCGACGTCGAGACCGGCGAGGAGCGCTCCGCGGAGTCCGCTGAGGAGCGTGCGATCTCCGTCGAGGGTGAGGACGACCCCTCCCTCGGTATCGAGGAAGAGCTGACCGCCCTCGCCGAGTCCCAGGACCCCGAGGCCGACGCCGTCGTGGACGACGCGCTCGAGGTCGAGACCGCTGACGAGGCCGAAGCCGCCGTCGAAGCGGTCGAGGACGAAGAAGAGGTCGAGCTGGAAGAGGAGTCCGCCACCGAGGCGAACGAGACCCTCGCTGCCGACGAGGCGCTCGACGACGAGGACGAAGAGCCCGCCGAGGTGGACCCGTACGAGGCGTTCAAGGCCGAGCTGCGGATGAAGCCGGGCAAGTGGTACGTCATCCACTCCTACGCGGGCTTCGAGCGCCGCGTGAAGTCGAACATCGAGAACCGCATGGTCTCGATGTCGATGGAGGACTACATCTACCAGGTCGAGGTCCCGATGGAGGACGTCGTCGAGATCAAGAACGGGCAGCGCAAGCTGGTCACCCGCGTCCGGATCCCCTCGTACGTGCTCGTCCGCATGGACCTCAACGAGGACTCGTGGTCCGTCGTCCGCCACACCCCGGGCGTCACCGGGTTCGTCGGCAACGCGCACAACCCCACGCCGCTCCGCTTCGACGAGGCATTCGGCATGCTGAAGTCCCTCGTGCAGGTCGCCGAGGCGGCTCCGACCAAGGGCGGTGCGAAGGGCGGCGGCGCTGCCCAGTCGCAGCCGGCGGCCGAGGTCGACTTCGAGATCGGCGAGACCATCACCATCAAGGAAGGCTCGTTCGCGGGTCTCCCGGGTTCGATCTCCGAGATCAAGCCGGAGAGCGGCAAGCTCACCGTGCTCGTCTCGCTGTTCGAGCGTGAGACCCCGGTCGAGCTCAGCTTCGACCAGGTCACCAAGCTGTAGTCAGGGCCCACACCCGCTACACTTATCGAGTTTGGCCCCGCGCGCCTCGTGCGCGCGGGGCTTCACCGCGGTCCGGAACGGCCGGACCAGCGGGAGAGGGCACGGATCCCCGTGCGTTCGATTCCAGGAGGAAGACAAGTCATGGCACCGAAGAAGAAGGTCACGGGCCTGATCAAGCTGCAGATCAATGCAGGCGCCGCCAACCCGGCCCCGCCGATCGGTCCCGCGCTCGGTCAGCACGGCGTCAACATCATGGAGTTCTGCAAGGCGTACAACGCGGCGACCGAGTCGCAGCGTGGCAACGTCGTGCCGGTCGAGATCACCGTCTACGAGGACCGTTCGTTCACGTTCGTCCTCAAGACCCCGCCGGCCGCCGAGCTCATCAAGAAGGCTGCGGGTGTGCAGAAGGGGTCCTCGACCCCGCACACGGTCAAGGTCGCGAAGATCTCGATGGACCAGGTCCGTCAGATCGCCGAGACGAAGCAGGCCGACCTGAACGCCAACGACATCGACGCCGCCGCGAAGATCATCGCCGGCACCGCGCGTTCGATGGGCATCACGGTCGAGGCGTAAGCCTCCCCGCCTCAGGCACACACCCCAACACCCTTCCGTGGGAGAGCCTCGCCGGCTCGTCAACCACGTAGCTCCCAAGGAGAACACCATGGCGAAGAAGTCCAAGGCCTACCAGGCCGCGGCCGCGAAGATCGAGGCCGACAAGTTCTACACCCCCACCGAGGCCGTCGCGCTGGCCAAGGAGACCGGTTCGGCCAAGACGGACTCCACCGTCGAGGTCGCGCTCAAGCTCGGCGTCGACCCGCGCAAGGCGGACCAGATGGTCCGTGGCACGGTCATCCTGCCGCACGGCACGGGCAAGACCGCCCGCGTCATCGTCTTCGCCGTCGGCGCTGCTGCTGAGGCAGCCATCGCCGCCGGTGCCGACGAGGTCGGTGGCGACGAGCTCATCGCGAAGGTCGCCGAGGGCTACACCGCCTTCGACTCCGCCGTCGCGACGCCGGAGCTCATGGGCAAGGTCGGTCGTCTCGGCAAGGTGCTCGGCCCGCGTGGCCTCATGCCGAACCCGAAGACCGGCACCGTGACCCCGAACGTGGCGCAGGCCGTCAACGACATCAAGGGCGGCAAGATCGAGTTCCGCGTCGACAAGCACGCCAACGTGCACTTCGTCGTCGGCAAGGCCTCGTTCACGCCGGAGCAGCTCGACGAGAACATCTCGACCGCGCTCGAGGAGATCAACCGCCTCAAGCCGAGTGCCTCGAAGGGTCGCTACATCATGAAGGGCGCCGTCTCGACGACCTTCGGTCCCGGCATCCCGCTGGACGTCAACAGCATCTGATCCACGGATCACCCCGAGAGGACCCGCACCGGTTTCGGTGCGGGTCCTTTCGCATGCGGGGCGCGATGTCCCGGTAGCGTGACTCCGTGCGCACCCTCGTGAACTCGCTCCGGCTGATCGCCGTCATCGCCGTCGTCGCCGCGATCGTCGGACAGTGGCTCGTCAGCTCGAAGCTCGACGCCTACAACCCGTGGAACTTCTTCGGGTACTTCACGATCCAGTCGAACATCATCATCGCGGTGGCCTTCGCCGTGACCCTCGTCGCGGCTGCCCGACGGAAGCGCGCGGACCTCGGGGTGAGCCTGCTCCGGGGCGCGGCGACGGTGTACATCGCCACGACCGGCATCGTCTACAACACGCTGCTCACGAACGTCGACGTGTCGGCGAACGTGCAGTGGTCGAACGACATCCTGCACAAGGTCATCCCGGCCTACGCGGTACTGGACTGGCTGCTCTTCTCCGACCGCTCGAAGCTGCTCCTGCGCCACGTGTGGTGGTTCCTCGTCTACCCGGCCGTCTGGACCATCGTCGTCCTGGTCCGCGGCGCGACGGACGGGTGGGTCCCGTACCCGTTCCTGAACCCGGACCTCGGCTACGGGGTCGTCGCGCTGTACTGCCTCGGGGTCGCGGTGTCGATCGTGCTGATGGGGATCCTGGTCATCGGGATGAGCAGATTGCGCCTCGTGAAGGTCTAGCTGCGGAATCCGCGCAGGCGGTCGAGCACCAGGTCCGCGAGCTGGATGAGGCCGCGGATCTGGTCGTCGTCGCGGTCGACCCAGCGGCACTCGGGTTCGTCGGCGACCGGCACGAACTCGTCGTGGCGCTCCCAGACGAACAGCGTGCGGTCGGCGCCGAGCACGTACTGCTGCCACCAGATCTGCCGGAGGTAGTGCCGGGGGATGCTCCGCCAGCCCTTCGCCGTGGTCTTGATCTCGGCGAGCACGACTCGGGAGGCCCCGTCGACGCCGACGCCGTCCGGGGTGGCGAGGTGCGCCCGGTTCGTCGCGGCGTGGAACAGGTGCGCGGACGGCTGGATGCCGTGCGTCGCGGCCACCCAGGCGGCGATGTGTGGTTCGCGTTCCTTGCCGTGCTCGGTGTACGAGTTGCCGGAGAAGCGCGAGCCGTAGCGCTTGTCGGTGACGACGGCCTCGACCGCGTGCAGTGAGGCGAGACGGGCGACGTCGGTCGCGGTGATGCCCATCGCGCGGGCGCGGAGCCAGGCGACGCGGTCGGACGAGTGCGCGACGATCCGCTCGGTGTGCCCACGCAGCGCGGTGAACGCGTCGTGCGCGACGGGAGCCGACGCCGTGGAGCCGACCACGGGCACGACCGACGCCGGCGTGCCGGGGGCGGGCTGTGCCTCCAGGCCGGGGTCCAGGTCGCCCCACAGGGTGGGCTGCACGATCGTCACCACACGATTGTCTCCCCGAGCACCGACGCGGCGAAACCGACGCACCGGACGCGAGCGGTCAGGACACCAACTGGTGGCCCTCGGCGTAGGCGACGAGTTCGTCGACCCCGGCGGGGGAGAGCGCGTACCCGATGGCGAGGGCCGCGGCGCCCTGCAGTGCGGCGAGGGACCCGGCACGGGACTGTGCGATGACGAGGTGCTCGGTCGCGAGGGGCATCGAGCGGGAGTAGACGACCTCGCGGACGCCGGCGAGCAGGTGCTCCCCGGCCTGCGTGATCGAACCGCCCAGGGCGATCACGGACGGGTTCATGAGCGACACGCACGTGGCCAGGACCTCGCCGATGTCCCGTCCGGCCTGTCGCACCGCCTGGATGGCGTCGAGGTCGGACCGGTTCACCAGGTCGAGGACGTCCGCACCGGTGTGGACGTCGTGCCCCTTCGCGCGGAGCCGGCGGGCGATCGCCGGCCCGGAGGCGACGGCCTCGAGGCACCCGGTGTTCCCGCAGTGGCACGGCACGTCCCCGGCGCTCGAGACCCGGACGTGGCCGATGTCGCCCGCGGTGCCCTGTGCACCACGCTGGAGCTCGCCGTCCGACACGATCCCGGAGCCGATGCCCGTGGCCACCTTGACGAACAGCAGGTGGTCGACGTCCGGCCAACCGTGCTCCCGCTCACCGAGTGCCGCGATGTTGACGTCGTTGTCGAGCAGGACGTGGGCGGCGATGTGGTTCCGGAGCCAGCCGGGCACGTCGAATCCGTCCCAGCCGGGCATGATCGGTGGGTTCGCGGGGCGTCCGGTGGAGAACTCGACCGGGCCGGGCACGCCGATGCCGATGGCGATGACGTCATCCCGTGCTCGGCCGACCTCGTCGAGCAGGCCGTCGATGGTCTCGACGAGCCAGGTGAGGGTGGGGACCGGGCCGGCGGCGATGTCGATCCGGGCCTCGCGGGTGGCGAGCGGCGCGGCGACGAGGTCCGTCACGGCGACGCGACCGTGCGAGGCGCCGAGGTCGGCGGCGATCACCAGTCGTGCGCGCGGCACCAGGGCGACCTGCGCGGGCGGGCGCCCTCCGGTGGATGCCGCGGTGTCCACCGGTCCGACGAGTCCGACCTCGATGAGGGCATCGAGGCGCACGCCGATCGTCGAGCGTGCGAGTCCCGTCAGTGCGGCGAGCTCGGCCCGGGTCCGCGGCACGCCGTCGCGGAGGATCTGGAAGAGCTCGCTCGTCCCGACCGGAGGCGACGCTGCCGTCCGAGTCAAGTCGACCATGTGGGGGAGTGAAGCACACATCGAACGCGGCACGCAACGAAGTCCGTCGACATTCCTCGAACTTCTGCTTGACCGCCGACAGAAGTGCTCGTAGTGTGACGCTCGGTCGAAGTCGACCACACGCTCGGTCGATGTCGACCGCAGCGCTCGGTCGATGTCGACCGCACCATCTCGACGAGGAGAAGCCCTGGTGACCCAACCGCTCTCGGTCCAGCTCTACACAGTCCGCGACGCCCTCGCTGCCGACCTCCCCGGCACGCTGCAGCGCATCGCCGACATCGGCTACACGAACGTCGAGGCCTTCGGCTTCGTCGACCGTGCCGAGGCGCTGCGCGATGCGCTCGCCGCTGCCGGCCTGCAGAGCCCGAGCGGCCACGCCCGCCTGCTGGACGCCGGTGAGCAGGACCTCGAGCAGATCTTCCACGCGAGCGTCACCGTCGGCCTCGGCACCCTGATCGACCCGCACATCGACGAGGCCCGCTGGACCACGCGCGAGGACGTCGAGGCGATCGCCCGCGAGCTCAGCGCCCTCGCCCCGCGGGCGGCCGACCACGGTCTCACCCTCGGTTACCACAACCACGCGTTCGAGTTCTCGAACCGCATCGACGGCGTCAGCGCCTACGAGGTCTTCGCCGACGCGGTCTCCGACGACGTCGTCCTCGAGCTCGACACCTACTGGGTGCAGGTCGGCGGGGACGACCCGGTGGCGATCATCGGCAAGTACGGCGACAAGGTCCAGTTCCTGCACGTCAAGGACGGCGACGGCTCGCACGACGACAAGAAGCAGGTCGCGGTCGGCGACGGCATCATGCCGATCGCCGCCATCACCGGCGCCGCACCGGGCGCCCAGTGGGTCGTCGAACTCGACGACCACGAGGGTGACGTCTTCCAGGCCGTCACCGACTCCTACACGTTCCTCGAGGGAGCCCGCGCATGACCGACACCACCACCACCACGCAGGAGACCACCGACGGCGCCCGCCGCACCGGCCCGGTCGGCGTCGGCGTCATCGGCGCCGGGGTCATCTCGGACCAGTACCTCGGCAACCTCACCGTCTTCCCCGACGTCGAGGTCCGCTTCATCGCCGACATCGACCTGCCCCGTGCAGCGTCGCAGGCCGAGAAGTGGGGCGTCGCCGCGTCCGGCTCGGTCGAGGAGCTCCTCGCGGACGACGACATCGAGATCGTCGTCAACCTGACCATCCCCGCCGCCCACGTCGAGGTCGCGCTGCAGGCCCTCGCCGCCGGCAAGCACGTCTGGGGCGAGAAGCCGTACGCGCTCGACCGTGACAGCGCCGCACAGCTCCGGGACGCCGCACGCGCCGCCGGCAAGACCGTCAGCGTCGCGCCCGACACGTTCCTCGGCGCCGGGCTCCAGACCGCGCTCCGGACGATCCGCGACGGCCGCATCGGCAAGCCCCTCAACGGCCTGACGCTCTTCCAGAGCCCCGGACCGGAGTCGTGGCACCCGAGCCCCGAGTTCCTGTTCGCCTACGGCGCCGGCCCGCTCTTCGACATCGGCCCGTACTACATCACGACGCTCGTGCAGGCGTTCGGTCCGGTCAAGAAGGTCACCGCGACCGCGTCGAAGTCCCGTGCGACCCGCACGATCGGCTCCGGCCCGAAGGCCGGCACCGAGTTCCCGGTCGAGGTCCCGACGAACCACTCGGCACTCATCGAGTTCGAGAACGGCGGGAGCGCGCAGAGCGTCTTCTCGTTCGAGTCCGACCGCGGCCGCACCGGCTTCGTCGAGATCGCGGGCGAGACCGGCACCGTGGTGTTCCCCGACCCGAACAACTTCGACGGCGACACCGAGCTCTACGCGCTCGGTTCCGACGAGCCGGAGACGATCCCGGCCGTCGGGTCCACCTACTCGCGCGGCACCGGCGTGGTCGACCTCGCCCGTGCACTGCGCGTCGGTGAGGAGAACCGGGTCCCCGGTGCCCTCGCCTTCCACGTCCTCGACGTGATGGTCTCCATCGCCGAGGCCGCCGAGCGTGGTGCGACGGTGCTCGTGGAGAGCACCGTCGCACCCTCCCCGACCCTCCCCGAGGGCTGGGACCCCGCGGCGTCCACCCTGTCCTGACCGACGGTCCGGTCGGTCCGTCGGACGACGGACCGACCGGGAGGGCACCGCACCCACACAGCAGCACCCGACAGCAACACCCGTTCCAACCCCTGCACCATCTCAACGACGAGAAAGTAGAGAGTCATGCGCACTGCCATCCGCGCACTGGCCATCACCGCGGCCGCGGCACTCACCGTGACCGGCCTCGCAGCCTGCTCCTCCGGAGGCTCCGGTTCGTCCGGTGACTCCAAGACGCTCACGTACTGGGCGTCCAACCAGGGCACGTCCCTCCAGAACGACAAGGAGGTGCTGACCCCCGTCCTCAAGAAGTTCACCAAGGAGACCGGGATCAAGGTCAACCTCCAGGTCATCGGCTGGAACGACCTGCAGAACAAGATCCAGACCGCCGTCACCTCGGGCCAGGGCCCGGACGTCGTCAACATCGGCAACACCTGGGCGACGTCGCTCCAGGCCACCGGCGCTTTCCTCCCGTACGAGTCGAGCGAGATGAAGGCGATCGGCGGGTCCGACAAGTTCGGCAAGGTCGCGCTCTCCACCGGTGGTGCGCCCGGCAAGACCGTCACGAGCGTCCCGCTCTACGGTCTCGCCTACGGCCTGTACTACAACAAGAAGATGTTCGCCGACGCGGGCATCCAGGCGCCGACCACGTGGGAGGACCTCACCGCCGACGCGAAGAAGCTCACCTCGGGCGACAAGTACGGGTTCACCATCGCCGGTGGCTCCTACACCGAGAACTCGCACTTCGCGTTCATCACCTCCGCCCAGAACGGCGGCGAGTGGTTCGACAAGGACGGCAAGCCGACCTTCACCCAGAAGGCCAACGTCGACGGCATCAAGCGCTACCTCGACCTGATGCAGTCCGACAAGGTCGTCAACCCGTCGAACGCGCAGTACGACAACGGCACCCAGGCCGTTTCGGACTTCGCGAACGGCAAGGCCGCGATGATGCTCACGCAGAACAACGCGAACGCGACCATCACGTCGCAGGGCATGAAGACGGACGAGTTCGGCGTCGTGCCGTTCCCGACCACTGCGGGCGGCGAGGACATCGCGTCCTTCCCGGCCGGCATCAACCTGTCGATCTTCAAGAACACGAAGAACAAGGACGGCGCGCTCAAGTTCGTCAAGTACATGACGAGCGCTGACACGCAGACGACGCTCGACAAGCCGTACTCGGCTCTGCCGGTGCTCGCCGCGGCTGCTGACTCGGTCACCGACGAGCAGACGAAGACGTTCCTCGACATCTACAACAACAAGGCGAAGCCGCTCCCGCTGGTGCCCGCCGAGGACCAGTTCGAGTCCACGGTCGGCAAGGCGATGAACGACATGTTCGCCAAGATCGCGACCGGTTCCACCGTTTCTGACAGCGACATCAAGACCGCGCTGCAGACCGCTCAGGACCAGGTGTCCCAGGCGAACGGCTGATCCGGTCTGGAGGCCCGGGTCGCGTCCGCAGGACGCGTCCCGGGCCTCCACCCCTCAGGTCCACGGCCCCGCTCGCGTCGGCCGGACGACCTCGCGTTCTGCACCCGGCCACACGCCGGGGGTGAGCCGATCGGCTCACGCATGCCGCGCCTCCAGTCCGCTGCCACGGACCGGCGCGAAGCACCCGATCCCCCTCCTGCCGAAAGGCCCCCGCCCATGTCCACCTCGGTCCTGCCTGATTCCGAGCGCATCGACCTGACGCACACGAAGGCCCCGACGATGTCGGGCCGTCCGCCAGGTCGCAAGCGCAAGACCCACTGGCTGCCGTACGCGCTCGTCGCGCCGGCCATCCTGTTCGAGCTGCTCATCCACATCGTGCCGATGCTCACCGGCATCTGGATCTCGTTCATCCAGCTCACGAAGTACTTCATCGCCAACTGGGGTGCAGCGCCGTTCGCGGGACTGCGGAACTACTCGGTCGTCATCGACTTCGACCAGGCGATCGGCAAGGGCGTCCTGAACTCGTTCCTCATCACGTGCGGCTTCACGGTCCTCGTGGTCGGGCTCTCGTGGACCTTCGGCATGGCCGCCGCGGTCGCGCTGCAGAAGCCGTTCAAGGGTCGCGGGCTGTTCCGCACGCTCTTCCTCGTGCCCTACGCGCTGCCGATGTACGCCGGCATCATCACCTGGAAGTTCATGTTCCAGCGTGACTCGGGTGCGATCAACCACATCCTCGTGGACCAGCTGCACCTGTTCAACGGCACGGGCCCGTTCTGGCTCATCGGCTCGAACGCCTTCGTCTCCGTCGTCGTCGTGGCGATCTGGAAGACCTGGCCGTTCGCGTTCCTCATGCTCATGGCCGGCCTGCAGTCCGTGCCGAACGACGTGTACGAGGCCGCATCGGTCGACGGTGCGAAGCCCTTCCGGCAGTGGCGCTCGATCACGTTGCCGATGGTGCGCCCGGTCAACGTGACGCTCGTGCTCGTGATGTTCCTCTGGACGTTCAACGACTTCAACACGCCGTTCGTGCTGTTCGGCTCGACCGCGCAGCCCCCGGCCGCGGACCTGCTGAGCTTCCACATCTACAACGCGTCCTTCATCACCTGGAACTTCGGCTCCGGTGCCGCGATGAGCGTCCTGCTCCTCATCTTCCTGCTCATCGTCACGGGCATCTACCTCGCCGTGACCAACCGGAGGTCCGTCCGTGCGTGAGACATTCGGCGCCAAGTCCTTCAAGGTCGTGACCCTGGTCGTCCTGACCCTGTTCACGGTCGTCCCGCTCTACGTGATGATCACCACGGCCATCAAGCCGCTCGGTGACG
This sequence comes from Curtobacterium sp. 1544, assembly GCF_040544915.1. NCBI lineage: Bacteria > Bacillati > Actinomycetota > Actinomycetes > Micrococcales > Microbacteriaceae > Curtobacterium > Curtobacterium sp. 1544. The sequence continues at coordinate 84,135 of NZ_JBEPKX010000008.1, read as the reverse complement.
TGCAGAACGACTTCACGTGGATCCCGACCAACATCACCATCCAGCCGTTCATCGACATGTGGTCGACGGTCCCGCTCGGCAAGTACTTCGTGAACTCGCTCGTGGTCTGCACGGTCGCGACGGTGTTCTCGCTGATCATCGCGACCTTCGCCGCCTACGGTGTCTCGCGCTGGAACTTCAAGGGCAAGAGCACCTTCACCACCGCGGTGCTCTCGACCCAGATGTTCCCCGGCGTGCTGTTCCTGCTGCCGCTGTTCCTGATCTTCACGAACCTCGGGAACGCGCTCGGCATCCAGCTCGTCGGCAGCTGGACCGGCCTGATCATCACCTACCTGACGTTCACGCTCCCGTTCTCGATCTGGATGCTCGCGGGCTACTTCGAGACCATCCCGCGTGAACTCGACGAGGCCGCGATGGTCGACGGCTCCGGTCCGATGGGTGCCCTGTTCCGGGTCATCCTGCCCTCGGCCCGTCCGGGTCTGGTCGCGGTCGGGATCTACTCGTTCATGACGGCCTGGGGTGAGGTCCTCTTCGCCTCGGTCATGACCAACGGCGACGGGCAGACGCTGGCGGTCGGTCTGCAGCAGTACTCCACGCAGACGAACGTGTACTGGAACCAGATCATGGCGGCGTCCCTCGTGGTGTCGATCCCCGTGGTGATCGCGTTCCTCATCGTGCAGCGCCAGTTCGTGGCCGGTCTGACGGCCGGTGCTGTGAAGTAGGCGGGGCCGTCCCTCCGCAAAACACCGGCGTTCGTGCAAGGCACCCCCGCATCCCGCGGTGCAACGCACGAACACCGGTGTTCTGCTGTCTCCGCCCACTGTGTGGCGGCAGGATGGGACCATGAGCGAGACACGAGGGCGGCAGCTGCTGCCGGGACAGACCAGCCGGGTGCACGTGTACGACGTCGAGTCCCGCACGAGTCGGTTGGTGTTCGAGTCGTCGTCGGTGTTGGTCGAAGCGCCGAACGTCCTGGCCGACGGCACCCTCGTCCTGAACGGGAACGGTGACCTCTGGCTGCTGCGGCTCCCTGCCGACGTCGACACCGTCCTCGACGAGTCCGCGCTCGAGCGGGTGCCGATGCCCGGCGTCCCCGAGATCAACAACGACCACGTGGTCGACCCCTCGGGCAACTCCGTCGTGGTGAGCGGCCGCGACGGGGACCTGTACCGCGTCCCGCTGCCGGCAGGGGGAGCGGCGGCGACCCTCACCGACGTGACCACCGCGCTGCCGGTCGTCCGGAAGTTCTACCTGCACGGCATCGGGATGGACGGAACGCTCGCGGCGATCGTCGGGGAGCGGACCGAGGACGGTGTCTGGACCACCGACGTCGCGTTGGTCGACCTCGCCACCGGGGACCCGACGTTCCTGACCCGGGACGAGCACGCCGACGACGGCGTCTCGTTCGCGGGTGACATGCTCGTGTGGAACTCGGAGCGGTTCACGCCGGGCACCGCGCAGCTCGTCTCCCTCTGGCCGGGGGCGACCGACCCGGTCCGGATCACGACCGACGACCGGGTGAACTGGTTCCCGCACGTCTCGCCGGACGGCTCGCACCTGCTGTACCTGTCGTACGAGCCCGGCGTGCAGGGGCACCCCGCCGACCACCGCGTGGAGCTCCGACTGCTGCCCGGGGCCCTGGTGCGCGGCGCCCGGATCGCCGTGGTCCCGGAGACACTCGTCACGCTCGACGGTGGCCAGGGGACGGTCAACGTGCCGCCGTGGTCGCCCGACTCGCGGTGGTTCGCGTACTGCGACTACCCGGTGGGCTGATCCCGGTGGTGGTCGTTCCGCGCGTGGGATGACGAATCGCTCGTGGGAGGCCGGAACTACCGTCCTCCTACGAGCGATTCGGTCACCTACGCGCGGTTCGGTCGCTAGACCTCGCGCACCTGCCCCTGCTTGATGTGCAGGCGGCGCTCGGCCCGGCGGGCCACCCACGAGTCGTGCGTCACGATGACGACGGTGAGCCCGCGCTCCTTCCACTGCTTCTCGATGAGGCCCATGATCTCGTCACGGGTCGCCTCGTCGAGGGCTCCGGTCGGTTCGTCCGCCAGCAGCACGCTCGGGTTCTTGACCAGCGCCCGTGCGATGGCCACGCGCTGCTGCTGCCCGCCGGAGAGCTCCGCGGGCAGGTGGTCGAGCCGTTCGCCGAGCCCGACCTCCCGCAGCGCCGCGGTGGCCCGGTCGCGGATCTCGGTGCGGGACCGGTTCGCGAGGGACCCCGCGAACGCCGTCTCAACGTTCTCCAGGGCAGTCAACGTCGGGATGAGGTTGAAGCTCTGGAACACGAACCCGATCTCCGTGGCGCGCAGGTCGGTGAGGGCCCGGTCGCCGAGCTTCGCGACGTCCTGTTCGCCGAGGAGCACGCTGCCGGCGCTCGGCCGGTCGAGCGCGCCGAGCATCTGCAGCAGCGTCGACTTGCCGCCGCCGGTCGGCCCCTGGATCGCGACGAGCTGCCCCTGCGGGATGGTCAGGTCGACGTTCGTCAGCGCCGTGACGGTCCGGTTCTTCTGCTTGTACGTCTTGCTCACGTTCTTCAGGGCGTAGATCGGCCTGGAGGCGCGGCTCGCGTCCGCCGCGGACGGTGCGGTCGCGCTGCTGGTCACGTCGGTGTCGGTCACGGTTGCTCCTTCGGGGCGCGTCGTCGGTTCGGGTGCGGTGGTCGGTTCGGGGACCGGTGTCGTGCCGGTGGCCGGCCCGGTCATCAGGCCACGCTCCGCAGGGCCTCGGCCGGACGGAGCCGGCTCGCGCGCCAGCCGCCGAGGGCGCCGGCGATGAGTCCGCCGAGGATCGCCAGGCCGATCGCGAGCAGGATCACCTCGACCGTGACCGGGGCGTGCAGGACCACGTCGGTCGTCGAGGCGGTGCTCGCCCCGCCGCCGCCGAAGCCACCGGCCGGTGCGCCGCCCGTGGTGCCGCTGCCGGCCGCTGCCGTCGCTGCACCACCGGGCATCCCGCCGCCCGCTCCGCCGCGGTTCGTGGAGCTCGTGGCGCTCGCCGAGATCGTCGGGGCGATGACGTTCACCACGAGGATGCCGATGAGGCCGGCGGCGGCGCCGATCACCCCGCCGATGAGCCCCTGCACGAGGGACTCGCCCGCGACCTGCCGGGTGATGCGGCCGTTCGACCAGCCGATCGCCTTGAGGGTGCCGAACTCACGCGTGCGCCGGGTCACGCCGGAGATGGTGAAGAGGATGGCGATGAGGAACGCCGCGGCGAGGACGACGATCGACAGCCAGGTGCCGAGGTTCGACACGAGGCTCGAGGCGGTGCTCAGCGACCCGGACACGCTCGACGCGAGGTCGGCCTCGGTGGAGACGGTGGCGCTGGTGAGCTGCTTCTGCAGCGCGGACTTGATCGTGCTCACGTCGGAGGACGACTCGGCCGAGACGTAGATCGAGGTGACCTTGCCGTCGAGGTCGGCCAGGGTCTGCGCGGTGTCGAGCGGGATGTACGTGTTCGATCCGGTGGTCGACGATGAACCGGTCGACGAGACGATCCCGATGACCGTGAAGTCCTTCCCGCCGATCGAGACGGTGTCGCCCACGGCCTTCGACTCGCTCTTCGCGTAGCTCGCGTCGAGCACGACGACGTCCTTGCCCGCGTCGGCACTCGTGAACGTCCGGCCCTTCGTGAGCTCGGTGCTCGTCAGCGGCCCGACGGCGTCGCCGGACACCGGGATGCCCGTCACGGTGAACGAGTCGACGCTGAACGATCCGCCGCCGAAGCCGCCGCCGCCCTCGCCACCGCTCGGCGGACCCTGCTGGGTCGAGGTGCCGCTGCTGTCGCTCGAGCTGCTGCTGTCCGACTGCTGCTGGACCTGGCCCGAGAACGTGCTGTTCTCCAGGGTCAGGACACCGGTCGCCGCCTTGACCCCGCTCGTGCTCGTGACGGTCTTGACGTCCGCGGTGCTCAGCGTGCTGGACCCGCGGGACACGGCGAGCCGGGACTGCGACAGGTCGGTCGACCCGCTGCCGGTGCCGGAGCTGCCCTGGCTGCCGAAGTCGAAGCTCGGGCGCCCGGTGGCCGAGCCGGTCGGGGTCTCGGTCTTCGTCACGGTGATGTCCGTGCCGACGCCGTACACGGACTGCAGCACGCTCGCCTGCGCGGCCTTCACGCCGCCCGCGATCGAGGACACGATGACCACGAGTGCGATGGCGAGCGCCATGCCGATCGCGATGATGACGGTCTGCTTCTTGCGGTTCGTGAGTTCGCGCCTGAGGTAGGTCAGGAACATTGGTTCTCCTCGGTGTTGGGGTCGAGGAGACCGTAGGGAGGCGGTCGATGAGCGGCGCTGCCGGCCCCTATGAGCTGTCTAAGGGACCCTCAGCTCGCGTCGCCGTACGTCCGTCGGAGGTGCTCGGCGTACCCACCGGGCGTCCGACCGTCGAACCGGCCGCTCGTCACCACGGGGAGGTCGGTCGTGGCACGGACGTCGAACCCGAGCGCTCGTGCGCGTTCGACGAGCCGGACGTCCTCGTGCTCGGGCACCGGGTCGAACCCACCGATCGCCAGGCACACGTCGCCGCGGATCCCGAGGTTCGCGCCGTGCACGTGGCCGAGCGTCGAGCCCGGCGGGTGCGCGTGCGCCCAGCGGGCGAGGACCACGGGGTCGAGGTCGTCCGGGTCCGGGACGACCGCGCCGACCAGGACGTGAGCGCCGTCCGCGTGCGCTGCGACCTGCTGGACGAGCCAGGCCTGGTCGACGCGGGAGTCGGCGTCGGTGTGGGCCGTCCACCGCTCGGACGGCTCCGGGCCGGTCGCGAGGGCGCGGGTGGTCCCCACGGCCCGGGCCCGACCGACGCCGAGGTGCGCGGTCTCCACGACCTCGAGGGGGACCGCGGCCCAGAGCGGGTCCCCGGCCGCCGTCGACCGCAGGACGGCTGCCGTCCGGTCCGTGCAGCCGTCCAGGACGACGACCACCGACACCTCGACGGTGGGGTGCGCTCGCCGCAGGACCCGGACCGCGTCGGCCAGGGCCTCGGTGCAGCCGCCGATGCCGGACTCCTCGTCGTGCGCCGGGACGACGACGTCGATGCGCGCGGGGAGCCTCACGGCGTCAGGCCCTCGGTCGTCGCGACGGAGACCACCGCCGGGCCGGGGAACACGCTCAGGACGAAGTCCTCCTCGACGTGCCGGACGAGCGCCGGTCGCGGCCACCGCTCCGCGAGTCGGGCGTCCACGACGTCGCCCGAGGTCACGGCGTCGTCGTCCGGGTGTCGCCAGTGACAGGCGACCAGGACGCCGTCGTCGTCCAGGGACCCGAGCACCCGGTCGATGGTCGCGTCGAGGTCCGACGGCGACAGGTAGTACCCGACCTCGGACATCACGACGAGGTCCCACCGCCCGTCGGGCCACTCGGACGGCAGCTGGGCCTGGACGAACCGCGCGGCCGGCGCCCGGAGCCGCGCACGTTCCAGCGGCGCTGCGGCGATGTCCGTCCCGAGCACGGCGTCGGCGCGCTCGGTCAGCTCGGCGGTGAGCACGCCCGTCGCGCAGCCGAGCTCGAGCGCGGACCGGTAGCGCTCGTGAGGGAGGGCCGCCAGCGTCACCGCACGCTTCCGTCGCTCGTACCAGGAACCGTCGAAGTCCCACCCCTCGGGCTTCCGCTCGTAGTGGGCGTCGAACGACTCCCGCGAGCGGGACGACTGCGCCGGGGACTCGGCGAAGAACCACTCCGTCGGGCGGAGGTGGTGCGCCGCGTGCCGGTCGTCCACGATCGCCTCGTCACCCGGTGCCGGCGACAGCGGCCGGGTCTGCGACGGGTACGCGTCGAGTGCGGCGCGCTTCCGATCGAGGACGGCCGACGACAGCGCCAGTGATCGGGCGCGGTCCCACGGCGCCGCGGGGGCTGACGGCTCGTCCCAGTGCCACGCCCAGACCGGGTACTCGAGCAGCGCCGACCCGGTCGCGTGCGACACGACGTCCGCGGCGACCTCGCCCGCGATCCGGTGGTCCCGGTGCCCGTCCCCGCGCCACGGTGCGACGACGATAACGGGGCCGTCGACGCCCGCGAGCCGCTCGGTCAGCGCCGCCCGGAGGACGTCCGGGTGCTCGCGCAGCCCGCCGTCCGGCACGCCGAGGACCGTGGCGCTCGCCGCGGGGGCGAGGACGGCCAGCGCCGCTCGGAACTCGGTGTCTCGGATCGATCGGAGATCCTCGGGGGTGGTGCTCGGCGAGTCCGGGTGCGAGCCCTCGCCGTGGGTGACGAGCAGTACGTGCACGGGGACACCGGCTTCGGCGGCGGTCGCGATCAGCCCGCCGGCCCCGAGGGTCTCGTCGTCCGGGTGCGGCGCGACGACCACGACCGAGGCGACCGTGTCGAGCTGCACCGGCAGCGTGGTGACCGTGTCGAGGAACGCCGTCCAGTCCGCGGGGTCGGTGCCCGGCTCGCGGTGGTCGAAGCTCACCACGCGACACCGCCGCGCTCGACGACGATCCGGCCGATGCGGGCGAGGTCTCGTTCGCCGTGGTCCTGCAGGACGTAGAGCTCGAGGTCCGCGACCCGTGCCGCGATCGCCGGGTCGGACGTCAGGGGAGCGGGACCGATCGTCGCGACCACCCGGTGCCGGACGGCGTCGACGGCCCGGCGGACGCGCGAGCGCACGACCTGGGCGAGCAGCGACCAGTCGTCGTCGGACGTCGACGCCGGATCGGAACCGTCGATCCGGGCGGCGGCGTCGGCGAGGGCGTCCTCGGCGTCGGCGAGGTCCGCGACCGTCGCCCCGAGGGCCGCCTGCAGCAGCTCCGAGTCCGGACGAGCGGCGGCGAGGTCGCGGAGGACCCGTCCGAGCCCGACCGCGCCACCCCACCAGCACGCCGCGACGCCGATCCCGCCCCACGCGAAGCCCGGTCGCGTGAGGTACCAGCCGGGAGCCCCGACGGGCGTGGCGTGCACCCCGGCGAAGTCGACCGGCCCGCTCGGCACGTCGGGCATGCCCCGCGCCACCCAGGCCTCGTCGTGCACGGTCACACCGTCCTGCCGGAGGTCGACCGCGAACAGCTGCCGCTCGTCCCCGACGTGGGCGGTGACGAGCGCGTTCGAGAGCGTCGATGCTAGCGAGCACCACGGCTTCGTGCCGTCGAGCGCGAACGAGCCGCCGGTTCCGCCCGACATCGCCGTGAGTCGCAGCCCCGGTCCCTCGGCGGCGAACACGCCCCACGTCGAGCCCTCCGGCGCGGGGACGCCGGCCTGGGCGAGGATCCCGAGCGCGTCGAGGTGCGGCTCGACCGTGCGCGCGAGGGCGACGTCGGCCGCGCCGACGGCCGCGAGTGCCGCGAAGGCTCCGCCGGTCGTCCCGGCGGACAGGAGTGGGGCACTGGAGGCGACCGACCGGGCGAAGGCGAGTCGGTCCGCCGGGGCCGAGCCGTGCCTCCCGGACGACGCCGTGATCCGCGCGGACTCCTCGAGCCGAGCGGTGTCGACGGTGCGGGCGGAGGCCGGCCAGGCCGAGGATCGGAGCATGCCGCTCACGGTACGGAGCGGACACCGAGTGCCTGCTCGGGAATCCACAGAGCGTCGACGGTCGCTCCACAGACCGCTCATAGGAAACTCTCGATACTCGAAGACGTGACCATCTCCCAGCCTGCAGCAGCCCCGCGCCTCACGCGTGCCGACGGAACCCCGTTGCGCATCCTCGTCGTCGACGACGAGGCCAGCCTCACCGACCTCCTGTCCATGGCGCTCCGCTACGAGGGCTGGGACGTCAAGAGCGCGAACGGCGGGCAGGACGCACTGACGACGGCGCGCGAGTGGAAGCCGGACGCCATGGTGCTCGACGTCATGATGCCGGACCTCGACGGCCTGCAGGTGCTCAGTCGGCTGCGGCAGAACAACGACGACACCCCGGTCCTGTTCCTCACCGCGAAGGACTCCGTGGAGGACCGCGTCACCGGCCTCACCGCGGGCGGCGACGACTACGTCACGAAGCCGTTCTCCCTGGAAGAAGTGGTGGCGCGGCTCCGCGGTCTCATCCGTCGGTCGCAGATCTCGATCTCCGAGGCGGGGGACTCGCGCATCGTCGTGGGCGACCTGGTGCTCGACGAGGAGTCGTACGAGGTCTCCCGTTCCGGCCGCTCGATCGAGCTGACCGCCACCGAGTTCGAGCTCCTCCGCTTCCTCATGCGCAACCCGCGCCGCGTGCTGTCGAAGGCGCAGATCCTCGACCGCGTGTGGTCGTACGACTTCGGAGGCAAGTCCTCCGTGGTCGAGATCTACATCTCGTACCTGCGCAAGAAGATCGACGCCGGCGAGACCCCGATGATCCACACGGTGCGCGGCGTCGGGTACGTCATCAAGCCCACCTCGTGACCCTCCGCCGCCGGCTCGTCCTGAGCATCGTCGCGCTCGTCGTCGCCGTCAGCGCGGTCATCGGCGCGGGCAGCATCATCGCGCTCGCGTCGATCCAGACGGGCACGATCGACGGGCAGCTGCAGAAGGCGACGAGCCGCGCGAGCACGAAGTTCGGCCAGGGCGATCCGAACGGCCAGCGGCCGAACGACGACTCGCTCCAGCCGCTCGGGCAGGCAGCCGGGACGCTCACCGCGTACTACGTGACCGGTGGCGGCGCCGGTGGCATCGTCCTGAACGAGGACAGTTCCCGTTCCGCCCTGACCACGGAGCAGCTCGATCGGCTCGGCGACGTCAAGGTCGGCGTGGACCCCGCGACGATGGACCTCAAGGGATCGCTCGGGCGCTACCGTGTCGCCGCCGTGCAGGTCGACAACCCGGTGCTCGGCAACGCCGTCCTGGTGGTCGGCCTCCCGATGTCGCCCGTCTACGAGAGCGTCCGGTCACTGCTCGTCGTCGTCATCCTGGTCGTCGCCGCAGCCCTGGTCGCCGCGTCCGTGGTCGCCGCGGTCGTCGTCCGCCGATCCCTGCGGCCGCTCGAGCGCGTCGCCGAGACGGCCTCGACCGTCGCGCGGATGCCACTCGAGCGCAGCGACGCCCTGCAGGACGTCCGCGTCCCCGACACCGACCCCCGCACCGAGGTCGGGCGGGTCGGCAGCGCCTTCAACCGGATGCTCGGGCACATCGCCGGGGCCATGCAGGCCCGCGAACGCTCGGAGCAGAAGGTGCGCCAGTTCGTCGCCGACGCGTCGCACGAGCTCCGCACCCCGCTCGCGTCGGTGCGCGGCTACGCCGAGCTCACCAGGCGCATGGGCGGTGACCTGCCGCAGGACGTCGTCTACGCGATGGGCCGCATCGAGTCCGAGTCGATCCGGATGACCTCGATGGTCGAGGACCTGCTGCTCCTCGCCCGCCTCGACGAGGGCCGCGAGATCCAGTTCGACGACGTGGACCTGACCGGGCTCGTGTTCGACGCCGTGAACGACGCCCACGCCGCGTCGCCCGAGCACCCGATCGAGGTCGACGTCCCCGACGCGCCCGTGGTCGTCGTCGGCGATGCCGCGCGGTTGCACCAGGTCATCGTCAACCTCGTCACCAACGCCCGGACCCACACCCCGGACGGCACCCGCATCACGGTGGGGCTCGCACCGTCGGACTCCGGCTCCGGCGTCGACCTCACCGTGCGGGACACCGGACAGGGCATCGACCCGGAGTTCCTGCCGAAGCTGTTCGAACGGTTCGCCCGGGCCGACAGCTCGCGCTCCCGTTCCGCGGGATCGACGGGGCTCGGGCTCGCGATCGTGGACGCGGTCGTGCAGGCGCACGGCGGGTCCGTGGAAGTGACGAGCGAGCCGGGGGACACCGTGTTCACGGTGCACCTGCCCGCGGAGCAGCCGGCGGTCGCCGCTGCCGCCGCGGCGACCGCGTCGCCGGCGTCGCCCGCGTCCTCGGACGCTCCCGACGACGCGACCGACGGCTGGTCGGCGACCCCGGTCCCGTCGGCGACCGACTGACGGACTGGAGGCACGGGGCGGGCCCGCACCGCGCCTCCAGTCCGGTGTTTTGTGCAGTACACGGCATCTGGTACAGTTCTCGAAGCCAAAGACCGCCGGATGTCGTGCTGCTTGCAGCGTGACCGAAGGTCCTCTCCCGGAGAGGCATCCCGCGCAGGTGTTCCGAACCACTCCTTCCGTTCTCGGGGGAGCAGCTCCGAGCCTCTGCGCCGGAGCTTTTTTCGTTCGTGGACCTGGGGCTGCCGGCAAGACCCCCAAGGAGAACCATGGCGAACAAGGAAGCTGCGGTCGCCGAGCTCACGGAGTCCTTCCGTAGCTCGAACGCCGTTCTGCTCACCGAGTACCGCGGTCTCACGGTCGCGCAGCTCAAGGAGCTCCGCAACTCGATCCGTGAGCACGCCACGTACGCCGTGGTGAAGAACACGCTGACCAAGATCGCGGCGAACAACGCCGGCATCTCGTCGTTCGACGACGAACTCGCCGGTCCGTCCGCTCTCGCCTTCGTCCACGGTGACACCGTCGCCGTCGCGAAGTCGCTGCGTGCATTCGCCAAGGCGAACCCCGAGCTCGTGGTGAAGGGTGGTTACTTCGACGGTAACCCGCTCTCCGCGACCGAGGTGGACAAGCTCGCCGACCTCGAGTCCCGTGAAGTTCTGCTCGGCAAGCTCGCCGGCGCCTTCAAGGCCTCGCTGTTCGGTGCTGCGTACCTGTTCCAGGCACCCCTCTCGCAGGCCGTCCGCACCGTGGACGCCCTTCGCGAGAAGCAGGAGTCCGCGGCCTGATCAGGCACGCGTTCATCAACCACACGTACTAGCTAGTAGTAGGAGAAAATCATGGCGAAGCTTTCGCAGGACGAGCTCATCGAGGCCTTCAAGGAGCTCACGCTCATCGAACTCTCGGACTTCGTGAAGAAGTTCGAAGAGGTCTTCGAGGTCACCGCGGCCGCCCCGGTCGCCGCTGCCGCCGCCCCCGGCGCCGCTGCTCCGGCCGAGGCCGCTGAGGAGAAGACCGAGTTCGACGTCGTCCTCAAGTCCGCTGGTGACAAGAAGATCCAGGTCATCAAGGAGGTCCGTGGCCTGACGTCGCTCGGCCTCGGTGAGGCCAAGGCGCTCGTCGAGACCGCCGACGCCAAGATCCTCGAGGGTGTCAACAAGGAGACGGCCGACAAGGCGAAGGAGGCCCTCGAGGCCGCCGGCGCCACGATCGAGCTCGCGTAGTCTCGACCGTTCGGTCACGAAGGCCGCTGCCCCTCCGGGGGCGGCGGCCTTCGTCGTGTGCGTGGGGCGGGGGCGGCTGCCGCGAGACTCGCGTTCAGCGACAGTTCTCGTGCCTACGAGCGCGAGATCGGTCGCTCACCCCGAGACTCGGTCGGCCACGAACGAGTCTCGGCTCCTCAGAACACCACTCGGTGCTGACGAAACAACGTTCGGAGCCGCTCCGGGTCGACGAGGTGCCACCACGTGGGCCTGACGAGGCTGCGTACCTCGGGCAGTGATCGCAGCCGGTCCTCTCGGATCTTCTCCTGCCAGAGTGCATCGCCGGGTTCGCGACCGTCGAGCATGGCCCGGTCGGTGTACTTCTGTCGGCCGTCGAACTCGACCACGACGCCCATCTCGGCAAACCAGAAGTCGACGCGATCGACGGCGCCGCCCGGATGGCGGAACTCGTGCTGCGAGATCGGTCGGGGGAGTCCGAGCTCGACCATCCGCACGGCCGTGTAGGACTCACCTGCCGAGTCGTGCCGTGGGTCGAGCGCGTCGGCGACGATGCGGCAGCGGACCGAGCCGCGCTGCGGCGTCGTCGGGAGCCGAGCGACGAACTCCTCGATCGAGAATGCCCCGGTCCGGACGGCGTGGTCGATCGCGACCGCGGCGACCGCGGGCTCCAAGCTGGTTGCGAGGTCGAGTGCGGTGCGGATCCTGCTCGTGACACGAACCGCTGCGAACGAACCCGGTGGCTGCTCGGTCTCTGGCTCGCCGGCATGTCGGACCAGTCGGGCGCGGTGTTCCGTGCGCCTCGTCGCACCGTCGGTCACGTGTACTCGCGCAGGCGGCGCGCTGACGAGTGGCCAACCGTAGGCGATCGCCGCGGTCGAGTGTGAGAACGCCGCCGTCGGGCGGACGGTCGGGGCCACGGCACGTGCCAGCACGAGGTGCCGCTCGGTCGCGTTGCAGTCCCTCCACGCCGACGCGGCCGTGTACACACCACGGGCGAGCCTGACCAGTTCTCCCGCTTCGTGCCTGCGTTGCAGGGACCGGGCGGCCGCTCGATCGCCGTCAGGGACACGGTGGAGTGGTACTCGATCGGTCGTCATCTGCACAGCGTCGCGGGTACAGACGCTGCCCGCGTGCCCACGAGGACATCTGTGGAGAGTGCGCGTTGCGGGCTCGCGGTGGACGAGTCTCGCACTCGGCGCACCGAGTCTCGCCCGGAGCGACACTTCTCGGCTGGATCCACGCGAGAAGTGTCGCCAGGACCGAGGCTCGGGCGGGCGGGCGGGCGAGCGCGCGCGACAGCGGCGACGCCGCGTCAGCGCAGCGTGCTGTGGCGGCGGCCGTAGGCCAGGTAGAGCGCGGCGCCGGCGACCATCCAGATGCCGAAGGCGATCCAGGTGCCGACGCCGAGGAACACCGCGAGCAGCACGCAGCAGAGCGCGCCGAGGATCGGCACGACGGGGAACAGCGGCACCCGGTAGGACCGTTCGAGGTCGGGCCGGGTGCGACGGAGCACGATGACGGACACGTTCACCAGTGCGAAGGCCACGAGGGTGCCGATGCTCGTCGCGTCCGCGAGCTCACCGAGGGGCACGAGCGCGGCGACGACCGTGACGACGAGTCCGATGATGAGGGTGTTCGCGATCGGGGTGCCGGTGCGGTGCGACACCCGGCCGAACACCTTCGGCACGAGGCCGTCCCGCGCCATCGTCAGCAGGATGCGGGTCTGCCCGTAGAGCACGGTGAGCACCACGCTGGCGATCGCGATCACGGCGCCGACCGAGAAGACGAGCGCGACGATCGGCTGACCGGTGACGTCGACGACGATGCGCACGAGCGAGGCCTCGGTCGACGAGAACGACGTCCACGACCGGGCACCGATCGCGGCGATGGCCACGAGGATGTACAGCGCCGTGATGAGCGCGATCGACCCGATGATGGCGCGGGGGAGGTCGCGGCGGGGGTTCTTCGCCTCTTCGCCGGCGGTCGAGGCGGCATCGAAACCGATGTACGAGAAGAACAGTCGGGACGCCGCGGCGGTCACCCCGGCGGCACCCATCGGTGCGAGCGGCTCGAAGTTCTGCGCCTGGAACGCCGAGAACGCCACGACGACGAAGAACACGAGCAGGGCGATCTTCACGATGACCATGACGGTGTTCACCCAGGCGCTCTCCCGCGCGCCGGGCAGCAGGATCGCGGTGGCGAGCAGGACCAGGACCGCCGCCGGCAGGTTGACCACGCCGCCCTCACCCGGAGGGGCCGACAGCGCTGCGGGCAGGTGGAGCCCGAACACGCGCAGGGTCTCGTCGACGTACTCGCTCGCACCCACCGCGACGGCGGCGACGGACACGGCGTACTCGAGCACGAGACACCACCCGCACACCCAGGCGATCCCCTCGCCCATGGTGGCGTACGTGTACGAGTAGCTCGACCCCGACGTCGGCACCGCACCTGCCATCTCGGCGTACGACAGGGCCGACAGCAGCGCCGCGACACCGGCGACCACGAACGAGATCCAGACCGCCGGGCCCGCGAGGGGGACGGCGGTACCGAGCACCACGAGGATGCCGGTACCGAGGGTCGCGCCGACGCTGATCATCGTGAGGTGCCAGACACCGAGCGACCGGCGGAGCGGCTCGCCGTTCACCCCCGCCGCGGCCTCGGCCTGCAGCTGCTCGATCGGCTTGCGGCGGGCGAGCTGTGCGCGCAGGGACGTGGGGCGGGTGGACGCGGACGTCATGGGACCTCGAGTGGTGCGGGGAAGGGGACGGGAAATGGTCGCATGCCCCCTGAACAGGGTCAAATGAACCCTGAACACGGCGAATGAACCCTGAACGCGGTCGAACGGACCAGGACCGGGCCGGACCCCGCCGATGTCCGGGCTCAGGGCTAGGTTGGCAGCATGGACAGGGGTGACGCGTCGTGAGCATGCACGGCGGCATGCGCGGCGGCGGTGGCGGCCGGGGCGGCGGGCGGATCTCGAGCGGCGACTACGAGGCGCAGAAGGCCGCCAACGCCGAGGCCCCGAAGATCCCGCACCTCGTCAAGCGCATCGCCGGGCTGTTCGTCCCGCACCGGAACGCGATCATCCTCACGGTCGTGCTGGTCCTCATCGGGGCCGCGATCTCGGTCATCCCACCGCTCCTCACCCAGCGGGCGTTCGACGAGGGGCTGTTCCCGAAGGGCGGCGGCGGTCCGAACACGCCCGTGCTGTACGTCCTCGTCGGCGCGATGGTGGCGCTCTGGATCGCGAGCGCCGGGCTCGGCGTCTGGCAGACCTACCTGACCGCGACCGTCGGCAACAAGGTCATGGGCTCGATGCGCATGCGCCTGTTCGGGCACCTCCAGCGGATGGAGCTCGCGTTCTTCACCCGCACGAAGACCGGCGTGATCCAGTCGCGCCTGCAGAACGACGTCGGTGGCGTCGCGAGCGTGCTGAACAACACGATCTCGTCGATCCTGGGCAACACCGTGACGGTGATCGCCGCCGTCGTCGCGATGCTGCTCCTCAGCTGGCAGATGACCCTCGTCGCGGTCATCCTCTTGCCTCTGCTGGTTATCGCGCAGCGACGGGTCGGCCAGGTCCGCGCGAAGATCGCCGCGCAGACGCAGGAGTCGCTGTCGGACATGACCGCGATCACGCAGGAGGCACTGAGCGTCTCCGGCATCCTGCTCGCGAAGAGCTTCAACCAGCAGCGCGCGGAGACGCAGCGCTACGGCAACGAGAACCGCAACCAGATCCGCCTGCAGGTCCGCCAGCAGATGTCGGGGCAGTGGTTCTTCGCGATCGTGTCGATCTTCCTGTCGATCATCCCGGCGATCATCTACGTGGTCGCCGCGTACCTCATCATCGGCGACGTCCCGATCACGGCCGGGACGATCGTGGCGTTCACGACCGTGCAGTCCCGCTTGCTGTTCCCGACGGTCGGCCTGCTCCGCGTCGTCCTCGACCTGCAGACCTCCGGCGCGCTGTTCGCCCGCATCTTCGAGTACCTCGACCTCAAGCCCGCGATCACCGACCCGCCCACCGCGAAGCCCGTCGACGAGTCCCGCGTCGGGCACGTGGCGTTCGACGACGTGACGTTCACGTACCCGGACGGCGAGGCCGACAAGCCCACTCTTCGTGGGGTGTCGTTCGAGCTCGAGCCCGGCCAGTTCGCCGCCTTCGTGGGACCGTCCGGTGCAGGCAAGACGACCGTCTCGTACCTCGTGCCGCGCCTCTACGAGGCCACCGCGGGTTCGGTGCGGTTCGCCGGGCAGGACGTCCGCGACCTGGCGCACGAGGACCTCATGCGCCACGTCGGCATCGTCAGCCAGGAGACCTACCTGTTCCACGCCACGATCGGCGACAACCTGCGCTACGCGAAGCCCGACGCCACCGACGCCGAACTGGAGGAAGCAGCTCGGGCGGCGAACATCCACGAGACGATCGCGTCGTTCCCCGACGGCTACGACACCGTGGTGGGGGAGCGCGGGTACCGCCTGTCCGGCGGCGAGAAGCAGCGCATCGCGATCGCACGCGTGCTGCTCAAGGACCCGCCCGTGCTCGTCCTCGACGAGGCGACGAGCGCCCTCGACTCCATCTCCGAGCGCGTGGTGCAGACGGCCCTCGACAACGCGGCGGCGGGCCGCACGACGATCTCGATCGCGCACCGCCTGTCGACGATCCGCGACGCCGACGTCGTCTTCGTCCTCGACCACGGGCAGATCGTCGAGCAGGGCAGTCACGAGGAACTCCTGGCGCGGGACGGCATCTACGCGATGCTGCACCATCAGCAGAACGCACCGGCCGACGCGCTGGGCAGCTGACCCGACCACCGCAGGCGACGTCGGAGACGTCACCACGGCACGCAGACGCGACCGACGGACGGACTGGAGGCGCGTGGCGGCGCCGCCACGCGCCTCCCGTCCGACGACCGTCGACCGTCGACTCGCGACGACCGTCGACTCGCGATGATCCGACGGAGACTGATTCGACGGACACGCTGACACGAGTGTTGCTCGTGTGGTACCTGTGGACGCACGCACACCTGCGCACTGTGCCCTGAGCGGAGTTCGAAGTGACCGCAGTCCCACCGACGTCCGATCCCATCCCCCCGACCGGCCCCGTCGGCTCCGACGCGCCACGTGTCGTCGAGGACACACCGCGCAAGAAGGGCAAGCTGCGCGCGTTCCTCACGAGCGGGTCGCTGGACATCCAGTCGAAACTGCTGGTCATGCTCCTCGCCGTGAGCATCCTGGCTTCGCTCGTGGTCGGCGTGGTCGGCTACCTGAACGGCCGGAACTCGCTCGAGAACGCCGCGTTCAACCAGGTGACGTCCCTGCGCGAGGCCAGGATCACGGAGCTCAAGCGCTCGTTCGGGCAGTTCACCCAGTCGGTGGTGGCCCAGACCCGCAACGAGAGCGTGATCGGCGCGACGAAGGCGTTCGAGTCCGGGTGGGACGACCTGCAGTCGCGGCCGGTGTCGGACGACGACCACACGACGGTCGACGCCTGGTACCGGGACAGTTTCGTGCCGCAGCTCGACAAGGCTTCCGGTGGGACCGCGAACCCGGACCAGTTCGCGCCGACCGAGGATCCGCAGGCCTACCTGCAGGCGCGGTACACGGCGCCGTTCACCGACTACGACAAGGCCATCGAGCAGGACGACGCCGGTGACGGCAGCGCCTGGTCGAAGGCGCACGCGGAGTACCAGTCGTACTTCCAGCAGGCGGTGGAGGCCGCGGGGTACGAGGACCTGCTGCTCATGAACACGGACGGGGACGTCGTCTACTCGGCGTACTCCGGCGCGGACCTCGGGACGAACCTCGACAGCGGGCCGTACCGCGACTCGAACCTCGCGACCGGGTACCAGCAGGCCCTGCAGCTGACGAGCTCGGACGACTTCGTGGTCACCGACTTCGCCCGGTACGTGCCGAGCCTCAACGTCCCGACGCTCTGGGTGATGTCGCCGGTGGGGGAGGACGGCAAGATCATCGGCGTGATGGCGGTCCAGGTGCCGATCAGCCTCGTCAACAACGTCATGACGGGCAACGACCAGTGGAAGGACGACGGCCTCGGCGACACCGGGGAGTCGTACCTCGTCGGCGCCGACCACCTCATGCGGTCGTACCCGCGCCAGCTCATCGAGCACCCGAAGCAGTACCAGCGCGACGTCGTCGCTGCCGGGACGGCACCGTCGACGGCGGCCCGCCAGGTCGCGGTGAAGGGCTCCGTCCTGTTGCAGGAGGTGAACACCACCCCGGTGACCCGGGCGCTGCAGGGCAAGTCGGGGACGGTGATCTCGACGGACTACCGCGGGAAGGAGGTCCTGTCGGCGTACGCCCCGCTCGAGGTCGACGGCCTCCGGTGGGTCGTCGTCGCACAGACGGACACCTCCGAGGCGTTCGCGCCCGTGAACGACTTCGCGCGCAACATCGGTCTCGCCCTGGTCGGCATCATCGTGCTCGTGAGCCTGCTGTCGCTGCTGTTGGCACAGGTGTTCGTCCGCCCGATCCGGCGCCTGCAGACGGCGGTGAACCGGGTGAGCTCGGGTGACCTCGGCGTCGAGGTGAAGACGAAGGCCGGCGACGAGATCGGCGACCTCGGCCTGGCGTTCAACGACATGAGTCGCAGCCTGCAGGTCAAGCAGGACCTGCTCGACGAACAGCGACGGCAGAACGACACGCTGCTGCTGACCCTGATGCCCGAGGAGGTCGCACGCCGCTACAAGCAGGGCGATGAGACCATCGCGGCCGACCACCAGGACGTCGCCGTCGTCTACGCGGACATCATCGGATTCGACGAGTTCGCGGCCGGGCTCACCGCCGAGGAGTCGCTGTCGCTCGTGAACGATGTGTGGCGCTCCCTCGACGAGGCAGCCGGCCGGCACGGCATCGAGCGGGTCCGCACGACGCGCAGCGGGTACCTCGCCAGCTGCGGCCTGAGCGTGCCGCGGGTCGACAACGTCCGCCGGGTCGTCGACTGGGCAGAGGAGGCGCAGGGTGTCCTCGAACGCTTCAACGCCCAGCACGGCGCGAAGATCGGTCTCCGTGCCGGCATCGACACCGGCCAGGTCACGAGCGGTCTGGTCGGCCGGTCGAGCATCGTCTACGACATGTGGGGCGACGCCGTGAGCCTGGCGTACCGGGTGCAGGGCATCGCGCCGACGCCCGGTGTGTACGCGACGCAGCGGGTGGTGGACAAGCTCGGCGACCGCGGCGGCGTGCAGGACGTCGGTGAGGTCCAGACCCAGGCCGGCCCGCAGCGGATCTGGCGTCTCGAGCGGAGCGCATCGTGACCGCGTTCTGGGAGCAGCCCTGGTTCTGGCCCGCGATCAGCGTGATCGTCGGGCTCCCGCTGCTGCTGTTGATCCTGACGGAGCTGCAGTCGAACCTCGAACGCCGCGGCAACTCGCTGCACAAGGTGATCGGGCTGCTCCGGAACGCCGTCGTACCGATCATCGCGATCCTGATCCTGTCCGTGCAGGTCACCGACGCGGTCAACCCGGGCAAGCCCGTGGTGAACCAGATCATCGGCACGGTGCTCGGCTTCCTGGTGATCGTGTTCGTGCTGAACGGCCTGAACATCGTCCTGTTCACGAACGCCCGGAAGGGCACGTGGCGCGAGAAGATCCCGTCGATCTTCGTGGACATCGCCCGGATCGTGCTCATCGCCCTCGGGCTCGCGCTCGTGTTCAAGATCGTGTGGGGCGCCGACGTCGGCGGGATCTTCACGGCTCTCGGCGTCGGCTCGCTCGTCATCGGCCTCGCGCTGCAGTCCGCCGTCGGTCCGGTCATCGCCGGTCTGTTCCTGCTGTTCGAGCAGCCGTTCCGGCTGGGCGACTGGCTCGACGCGGGCGGGGTGCGTGGCCGGGTCGTCGAGGTGAACTGGCGGTCGGTGCACATCGACACGGGCGCCGGGATCCTGATCATGCCGAACTCCTCGCTGGCGGGGGCGTCGTTCACGAACCTCAGCCGGACGGGAGGCACGTTCCCGGTCTCGACGGACGTCACGTTCACGACGGACGACCCTCCGGCAGCCGTGGTCGCGTTGCTGCAGCGGGTCGCGACGGGCCTGCCGCAGCGCTACCCGGGCACCCAGCCGGTCGCCGTCCCGACGGGTGGGTCCGGGTACACCGTCTCCTTCGAGGTGCGCGGTCCCTCGCAGGAAGGGGACGCGCTCGCCCAGTTCCGGATGTGGCTCTGGTACGCCGCCCGGCGTGCGGGGCTCGGGCTGGACGGCGACACCACCGACGACTTCATCACCGACGAACGGCGCGACCAGGCGCTCGCGACGATCGCCCCGACCCTGTACCTGACCGGGGACGACACCACCGCGATGGCCCCGCTCGTACGGCTCGAGCGGTACGCGGCGGGGGAGACCATCGTCACCGCGGGCACCGTGCCCGACGCCGTGCGGTTCGTGCTCGCGGGGAGCGTCGACCTGCGCGTCCCGTTCGAGGACACCCAGCTGCCGGCGACGCGGGTCGAGGCGGGGGACTACCTCGGCCAGACGGCGCTCACCCGGGAGGCACTCCTCACCACCGCCGTCGCGCTCACCGAGGTCGCCGTCCTCGTCGTGCCCGCCACCGCCCTCGACCAGATCGTCCGCGGGACGCCGGCCCTCGCGCGGGACATGGGCGACGTCATCGACCGCCGTCGACAGGAGGTCTCGGCCGCGGTGTCCGCACACGTCGAGTCCCAGCAGAAGACGGTGTCGGCCGCCTAGACTCGACCGCGTGCGATACGCGAACTCCGTCGTCGACCTCGTCGGCGACACCCCGCTCGTCAAGCTCAACCGGGTGACCGAGGGGGTCCGTGCGACCGTCCTCGTGAAGGTCGAGTACCTCAACCCCGGCGGGTCCTCGAAGGACCGGATCGCCACCCGGATCATCGACGCGGCCGAGGCCTCGGGTGACCTGCGCCCCGGCGGCACGATCGTCGAGCCGACCTCCGGCAACACCGGGGTCGGGCTGGCGCTCGTCGCCCAGCAGCGCGGGTACCGGTGCGTGTTCGTGCTGCCGGACAAGGTCGGCGAGGACAAGCGGAACGTCCTGACGGCGTACGGTGCCGAGATCGTGGTGACGCCCACCGCGGTGCCGCCCGAGCACCCCGAGTCCTACTACTCGGTGTCCGACCGGCTCGTGCGCGAGATCCCGGGCGCCTACAAGCCGAACCAGTACGCGAACCCGAACGGCCCGCGCAGCCACTACGAGACCACCGGTCCGGAGATCTGGCGCGACACCGAGCAGCAGATCACCCACTTCGTCGCGGGTGTCGGCACCGGCGGCACCATCACGGGCACCGGCCGCTTCCTGAAGGAGGCCTCCGACGGACGCGTCCGCATCGTCGGGGCCGACCCGGAGGGCTCCGTCTACTCGGGCGGCACGGGCCGGCCGTACCTGGTCGAGGGCGTCGGCGAGGACTTCTGGCCCGACGCCTACGACGCCGGCGTGCCGGACGAGATCATCGCAGTGTCGGACGCCGACTCGTTCGCGATGACACGCCGCCTCGCGCGCGAAGAGGGTCTGCTCGTCGGCGGCTCCAGCGGCATGGCCGTGGTCGCCGCCCTGCGCGCCGCTCGCGACCTCACCGAGGACGACGTCGTCGTGGTGCTCCTGCCCGACGGCGGCCGCGGCTACCTCGGCAAGATCTTCAACGACCGGTGGATGCGCTCCTACGGCTTCGCCGAGACCGACGACGAGCGCACCGTCGGATCGCTCATCGCGGGCAAGGACGGCCGTCTGCCGGACCTCGTCCACGCCCACCCGGCGGACACCGTGCGGGACGTCGTCGACATCATGACGAAGTACGGCGTCTCGCAGATGCCGGTGCTCAGCGCGGAACCGCCCGTCGTCATCGGCGAGGTCGTCGGCGCCGTGGAGGAGAAGGCGCTGCTCGAGCAGGTCTTCACCGGTGCCGCGAAGATGGCGGACGCGCTGACCGGCTTCGTGGGGGAGCCGCTGCCCCTCATCGGCGTCGGCGAGTCGGTGTCCTCGGCCCGTCGCGCGCTCGAGTCCGTCGACGCGCTCCTGGTCGTCGAGGACGGCAAGCCCGTCACCGTCCTGACCCGCCACGACCTCCTGACCTACCTGTCCGAGTGACCCGCCCTACCCGCCCGACCCGACCGAGGAACGAAGCCCGCATGACCGAGTTCAGCACCCGTGCCGTCCACGCCGGACAGGAGCCCGACGGCCCCACCGGCGCCGTCATCCCGCCGATCCACCTGACGTCCACGTACGTGCAGGACGGCATCGGCGGCATGCGGAACGGCTACGAGTACTCCCGCGCCGGCAACCCGACGCGCGACTCGCTGCAGACCCTGCTCGCCGACCTCGACGGCGGCGTCGCGGCGTACTCGTTCGCGTCCGGTCTGGCCGCCGAGGACGCCCTGCTCCGCGCCGCCCTCGTCCCCGGGGCCCGAGTGGTCATGGGCAACGACGTGTACGGCGGCACCCACCGCCTGGTGAGCCGGTTGCACGTCCCGTGGGGCGTCGAGCTCGTCGTCGTGGACATGAGCGACCTCGACCAGGTCCGCGCCGCACTCCAGGACGCGCCGGACCAGACCGTGCTGTGGGTCGAGACGCCGACGAACCCGCTCATGAAGATCGCCGACATCGCGGCCCTCGCCGAGCTCGGTCACGGGGCCGGTGCGCTCGTCGTCGTCGACAACACCTTCGCGTCGCCCTACCTGCAGCAGCCGCTGTCGCTCGGCGCCGACGTCGTCGTCTACTCCACCACGAAGTACCTCGGCGGCCACTCGGACGTCGTCGGTGGTGCCGTGGTGCTCGCCGACGAGGAACTCGCCGCGAAGGTCCAGTTCCTGCAGTTCGGCGCCGGCGCGATCTCGTCGCCGTTCGACGCGTTCCTGACCACCCGCGGCATCAAGACGCTCGCGGTCCGGATGGAGCGGCACTCACAGAACGCGCAGGCCGTGGCCGAGGCCCTCGTCTCCGCGCCCGGCGTCGAGCGTGTCTACTACCCGGGACTCGCCGACCACCCCGGCCACGACGTCGCCGCACGCCAGATGCGCGGGTTCGGCGGCATGCTCTCGGTCGCGCTCTCGGGCGGTCCCGAGGCCGCACGGCGGTTCGCTGAGTCGACGGAGCTGTTCGCGCTCGCCGAGTCCCTCGGTGGCGTCGAGTCGCTGATCGGGTACCCGAGCGAGATGACGCACGCGTCGGTGAAGGGGACGGAACTGGCCGTCCCGGAGAACGTCGTCCGCCTGTCGGTCGGCATCGAGGACGCCGGCGACCTCGTCGCGGACCTGCAGCAGGCGCTGCAGCGCTGAGGCGCTGGACAGCTGAAGAACCGACGGCCTGGAGGCACGTGGCGGCCCCGCCACGCGCCACCAGGCCGTCAGTGGCTGGCCCTACGATGACCGGGTGAGCACCGCCGCGACGAGGACCAGTCTGTTCAGCGGCCCGTACGCCCTCGCCACCGTCGGCATGGTCGCGATCGTCGCCGTCGCCGCGTTCCAGAACCTCGCGATGACGACCGTCATGCCGGAGATCAGCCGGGACCTCGACGGCGAGACCCTCTACGCGCTGGCGTTCGCGGCGCCGCTCGCCGCCGGCGTGCCGGGGATGGTCCTCGCGGGCAACTGGACGGACCGTGCCGGTGGCCGGATCGTGGCGTGGGTGTCCGCCGGCCTGTTCGCGATCGGCACCGCGATCGTCATGCTGGCTCCGACGATGGAGGTCTTCCTCGCCGGACGCCTCGTCGAGGGCTTCGGCGCCGGCGCGATCGACGTCGTGCTCTACGTGCTCGTCGCCCGAATCTTCCCGGCCGAGCTGCACGGTCCCGTGTTCGCCGGGTTCGCCGCCGCGTGGGTCGTGCCGGCGCTGGTCGGTCCGGCGCTCGCGGGCATCGTGACCGACGTCTGGAACTGGCACTGGGTCTTCGCGGGGGCGCTCGTGATCGCCGTCGGCGCGTTCACGTTGCTCGTCCCGACGCTCGGCCGGCTGCACCCGCCCGCAGTCGAGCTCCGGCCACCGTGGCAGCGCTCCCGGATCGGCTGGTCGGTCGCGGCCGCCGTGGCGATCCTGCTGCTGAACGTCGCCCCGGACCTCGGCGCGTGGGCTCGGGTCGCCGCCGTGGTGATCGGCCTCGTCGGCACGTGGTTCGCGCTCCGTCCGCTGCTGCCGACCGGCACCTTCCGTGCGGCGCCCGGGTTGCCGTCGGTGATCCTGCTGCGCGGCCTCGTCGCGGCGTCGTTCTTCGGGAGCGAAGCGTACGTGCCGTTCCTGCTGCAGGCGAAGGACGGCCTGTCCGCCTCGGCCGCCGGGCTCGCACTGACGGTGGCGGCACTGAGCTGGGCGGGGTCGAGCTGGCTGCACGGTCGGTTGGGCGAGGAACGGCTCACCGCCGCCCGGACGTTCGGCGTCGGGTTGTCGCTCGTGCTCGTCAGCCTGCTCACGGCACTCGCGGTCGCGTCGTTCGGCCTGCCCTGGTGGGTGCTCGTCGTCGGGTGGTTCGTCGGCGGTGCGGGCATGGGGGCGGTCTACCCGCGGACCTCGATGTTGACGCTCCGGTTCTCGGGCGAGGGCGACGACGGCTTCGCGAGCTCGGCCCTGACGATCGCGGACGCCTCGGGCAGCGTGATCGGACTCGCCGTCACGGGCCTGCTGTTCATCGGCACGGGCGGCGCGGACGGCGCCGTGTCGTTCCCGCTCGTCTTCGGCGGCATGACGGTCATCGCAGCACTCGCCGTCGTCGCCGTCCGTCGTCTGGGTCCGGTCCCGGCACCGTCCGCGGCACCGGTTGGCGGGTAGCGTGGGACCCGTGCTCCTCCGCATCGTCGCCGCAGCCGTGATCGTCGGCTCCGCCCTCGCCCTCACCGGGTGCCAGGGCACGACGTCCGCGGCGCCGACCCCCGTGCAGAGCACCGACCTGACGAGCTCGGACGGCGGGTTCGACCAGCACGCCGTCGTCGGTGTCGTGCTCCTGCACGCCGCGGCCACCCCGGGCACGACCTCCGGCGGGGTGTCCCTGTCGGACCGGTTCCACGACGACCTGACCGCTGCCGGGTTCACCCCGGACGTGCGGGTCGCGGGCTCGGCCGACCCGGCGGCCGACCAGAGCACGGCGATGCGTGCGCTCGTCAAGGCCGGCGCGAAGGCGATCCTCGTCGAGGCAGCCGACCCGGCATCGCTGAGCGGCGAGGTCCAGGTCGCGCACGACGCCGGTGTGGTCATCGTCGCCCTCGGCGATCCGCTGCCGACGTCCGGCACGGGCGGGGACGGTGTGTCCGCCGACTACCGGGTGCAGGGCACGGACTCCGACGCCGCGACGGTGGCGCGTGCGACCGCGGTGGTCGAATCCCTCCAGCGGGGCGAGAAGCCCGCCAGCGACTGACCCAGGTCGCACTCAGGCGCTGCTCGGCGGTCCCCAGCAACCACGGGGCGGTCGGCTGTGTGGAGGGACAGCATGAGTCCCCCGAACGGGTGACGTGGTTCGTCGGTGGAACGACCGACTGTCCGGGGTGACTCGGCGCTCACTACAGTCGCCTCACCGCAGCCCGTCGAGAGGACCCGAAGTGCAACGACGCCCCCGCTCCACCCGAACCGCAGCCATCGCCCTGACCACCGCAGCGTGCACCATCGGCGCCGTGCTGTTCGCCGCCGGCCCGGCCGACGCCGCGACCCGGCACGTGCTGCCCGACTCGACCCCGTCGTGGGCCACGAGCACGAACGACGTCGGTACGGTCGCCGCCGACACCGACGTCGAGGGCGAGGTGTACCTGCCCCTCACGAACCAGCGCGGAGCGGAAGCCCTCGCGACCGCGGTCTCCACACCGGGCAACGCCCGGTACCGCAAGCCCCTGAGCCCGGCCCAGTGGATCGCGCAGTACGCGCCGACGAAGGCCGACGCCGACCAGGTGACCGGCTTCCTGCGAGCCCAGGGCCTGACCATCACCGCGGTGCCGGCCAGCCACGAGTACGTCGTGTTCCGCGGGCCGGCGTCCGTCGTGGACTCGGTGCTCGGCACCTCGCTGCACAGCTACCGGCACGGCGGCCGCACCCTCGTCGCACCGTCGACCGCTCCGACGCTCCCGGCGTCCGTCGCGGGCCTCGTCAGCGGCGTCAGCGTCGACCAGGGCCGGCTCCTGACGCACCCGGAGCTGGTCGAGCAGGGGGAGACCCCGGCCTCGTCCACGCCGACCCGCTCGCTCCGTCAGCAGGCGACCGCTCCCACCGGCATCCAGGCGACGTGCTCCCAGTACGACGGCGAGCACACCGCGACGGTCCCCGCCGCCTACGGGAAGACCAGCGTGCACACCTTCGCGTGCGGCTACGTGCCGAAGCAGATCCGCTCGGCGTACGGCGTCGACGCGTTGGCGGCGAGGGGCGTCCAGGGGCAGGGTCAGACGGTCGCGATCATCGACGCGTACGCCTCGCCCACGATCGTGCACGACACGAACTCGTACTCCGTGCAGAACGGCGAGCCCCAGCTCACGAGCGCGACCTTCCAGCAGCGCATCCCCGCGACGTCGCAGTTCACCGACCAGGTGCTCTGCCAGCAGCCGAGCGGGTGGCAGGGCGAGGAGACGCTCGACGTCCAGTCGGTGCACGCGGTCGCCCCGGCGGCGAAGATCCTCTACGTGGGCGGCACGAACTGCGGTGGCGGGCTCGACGTCGCGATGTCGAAGATCCTCGACCAGGGCCTCGCGAACCTCGTGAGCAACAGCTACGGCGACGTCGGCGAGAACGTCCCGCTCTCGAGCATCCGCGGACAGGAGAACCTGCACATCCAGGCCGCGGGCGAGGGCATCGGCCTGTACTTCTCGAGCGGTGACAACGGCGACGAGTCGGCGGCGCTCGGCAGTGCCCAGCCGGACTTCCCGGCGTCCAGCCCGTGGGTGACCTCGGTCGGCGGCACCAGCCTCGGCATCGGGAAGAACGGGAAGAAGACCTTCGAGACCGGGTGGGGCGACGTCCTCGACCAGATCGTCAGCAGTGACCGCGGCAACGTCTACTCGACTCCGCTGCCCGGCGGCATCGTCGGCGGCGGTGCCGGGGGCGGCCGGAGCACCCTGTTCGACCAGCCCGCCTACCAGAAGGGCGTCGTGCCCACGTCGCTCGCCGGTGGCAAGCGCGTCTCGCCGGACCTCGCGGCACTCGCCGACCCGTACACGGGGTTCGCGATCGGCATCCGTCCGATCACGGACGACTCGACCCTCGCGGTCGGACCGTTCGAGAACGAGACGTACGGCGGGACCTCGCTCGCGTCGCCGATCACGGCCGCGCTGTCCGCGATCGTGCAGCAGTCGACGAACGTCCGGCTCGGCTTCGCGAACCCGACGATCTACGCCACGTACCGTGCCGCGCCGTCCGCGTTCAGCGACGTCCGGCCGCCCGCGTCACCGATCGCCCTGGCCTACACCAGTGCGTCGTCCGGCAAGGACTACCTCGTCACGCTCGACCACGACACGTCGCTCACCACCGCCAAGGGGTACGACGACGTGACCGGTCTCGGCGCGGTGTCGTTCACCGGCCTGACGCAGGTCGCGCGCCGGTAGGGACGCGACCGGCCGACTGACGGGAGGCACGGTGCCAGCCGGCACCGTGCCTCCCGTCAGTCGCGAGTCGTCAGCGCCACCACGCGGGGAACGACAGCACGATCGTGTCGACGAGTGCCTTCCGGGAGCGCCGCGACCCTGCGAGCCACGCCTCGATCGCCCCGACGAACCCCTGCGCGACGAACCCCGCTGCGACGTCGTCGAGCAGTTCGGGCCGGTGCGCCGCCTCGAGCGAGGCGATGTGCTGCGCGCTCGACACGGTGAAGTGCTCGACGAGCAGCCGGTGCAGTGACGCGTCGTTCGGGTCCGGCAACGCCCGGCCGTAGATGTCCCGGTGGGCGACCACGTGCTCGACCACGGCGTTGATGCCGCGACGGGTGATCGTCGCGAGCTCGTCGGCGTCGGCCCCGCGATCGGCGGCTGCGCGACGAGCGTCGGCGTCGTCCTCGCGGATGCGGTCGAGCTCCGGCGTGAGGACGTCGGCGAGCAGCGATCCGGGGGAGACCGCGTGCGAGTAGAACGTCGCCCGGTTGATCCCGGCGGCGCGGGTCACGTCGGCGACGGTGATCTCGGAGACCGGGCGGTCGGCGGCGAGACGCAGGATCGCCTCGCGCAGGGCTGCGGTCGTGTGCAGGATCCGGGCATCCACCATGACGCCATCCCCCTTCTGATCCGGTTCCACCCGACACGTCGTCCGCAGACGGTACCGAGCTACCCGACGGTACCGCATGCGCGGACCACGACACGGGACCCGTAGGATGGTTCGGCGGCCGAATCGATTCGATCGATCCCGCGATCACCTCCCTCCCCCCCCCCTCACCGTCGAAGGACTCCTGCTCGTGACCGCGCCCGCCACCACCGGTTCGCTCCGGGTCGTCCTGCACCCGGGAGACTCGCTCTCCCGACGGCAGCGACTCGTCTACGTCTTCGTCCTGGGCGCCCTCACCGCGCTCGGACCGTTCACCATCGACCTCTACCTGCCGGCGTTCCCGTCGCTCAAGGACGAGTTCGGCATCACCGACGGCGCGGTGCAGCTCACCCTCACCGCGACGACGCTCGGCTTCGCGGCCGGGCAGCTGCTCGTCGGCCCGTGGAGCGACAAGGTCGGCCGGCGCCTGCCGCTCATCATCGCGACGACCGTGCACGTGGGCGCCTCGATCGGCGCCGCGCTCGCGCCGAACGTCGAGGTCCTCGCGCTCTTCCGCGTGCTGCAGGGCATGGGTGCCTCGGCCGGCGGTGTCGTCGCGATGGCCACCGTCCGTGACCTGTTCGGCGGCAAGCCCCTCGTGCGGATGCTGTCCCGGCTGGCGATGGTGAACGGCCTCGCGCCGATCCTCGCCCCGCTCATCGGGTCGCAGATGCTCCGGTTCGTCAGCTGGCGGGGCGTGTTCGTGTTCCTCGCCTGCTACGGCGCCGCCGTGGTGATCGCGTCGATCCTGCTCATCGTGGAGACGCTGCCGCCGGCGCGACGGCACGAGGCCGGTCACTCGACGATCGGGCAGCGCTACCGTGCGCTCTTCTCGGACCGCATCTTCGTGGGGGTCGCGCTCATCGGGGCGATGGTCTTCAGCGGACTCTTCTCGTACCTCAGCGCCTCACCGTTCCTGTTCCAGGGTTTGTACGGGCTCGACGCCCAGCAGTACGGCCTGCTCTTCGCGGTGAACTCCGTGGGCGTCGTCGTCGGCGTGCAGGTGTCGGCTCGGTTGGCGCAACGGGTCGGACCGCAGTGGATCCTGGCGTGCTCGACCGCCACGCTGTTCCTGGCGGCGGTCGCGATCATGGTCCTCGACCAGCTCGGTGCCGGGCTCGTCGGCGTCCTGGTCCCGCTGTGGTTCTTCATCGCGGCGTGCGGGTTCTCGTTCCCGCTCGTCCAGGTGATCGGCCTCGCGGCGCACGGCAAGGAGGCGGGCACGGCAGCCTCCCTGCTCGGTGCCCTGAACTTCGGCGTCGCCGGGATCATCTCCCCGGTCGTCGGCTGGATCGGCATCACGACCGCGACACCGATGGGAGCAGTGATGGCGTGCACCTCCGTCACGGCCATCGTCCTGCTCTGGGCGGTCGTGCGGCCGCGGACGGTCCCCGCGCTCACGCACTGACGTCGGTCCGGCACCGATCCGGTCGCGCGGACGGGCCCGTCCATATGCTGTGGTCATGAGCGACGCGGTGGAGCAGGCCCAGGCAGCGGCAGCAGCGGCGAGGGCCGCGGCCGACGAGGCGAGACGCCTGGCCGACGAGGCCGCCGCACGCGCCGAGGAACTCGCCGCCGCGCTGCAGGCAGCCGCGGACGAGCCGGTGCTCGCCCCCGAGGCGGAACCGGCGGTCGCCGGGTCCCCGGCACCCACCGGCCTGGAGGCACCACTCGCGCCCGACGCGGAGCCCGCCCTGGACGCCACCACGTCGGCGCCGGGGGCGACCCCGGTGACCGGCACCGTGCCTCTCCCCACCGGCACGGCCGGCACGCCGCTGGCGCGTCGTACCGGTACCGGCGGCGTGGGCCCAGACAGCCCGCTGGGCGCGGCGGCGGTGGGCGCGATCCGGGACGGGTACCAGGTCGACGGCAGCGCGCTCCAGCTGGGCGCCCTCGTCAACGGCGAGGCGCAGCCCGACGTCCAGGTCCGGATCCCGCTCGGCATGCTCAACCGGCACGGCCTGGTCGCCGGCGCGACCGGCACCGGCAAGACCCGGACGCTGCAGGTCCTGGCGGAGCAGATCGCCGCGAACGGTGTGCCGGTGTTCGCCGCCGACATCAAGGGCGACCTTTCGGGGCTCGCTGTCGCGGGGCAGGCGAACGACAAGCTCCTCGCGCGGACGGCCGGCATCGGCCAGGAGTGGCAGGGCGTCGCCAGCCAGGCCGAGTTCTACTCGCTCGGCGGGCAGGGGACCGGTGTGCCGATCCGGGCGACCGTGTCCGGGTTCGGACCGTTGCTGCTGTCGAAGGTCCTCGGGCTGAACGACACGCAGGAGTCCTCCCTCGGGCTGGTCTTCCACTACGCCGAGCGGGCCGGCCTGCCCCTCGTCGACCTGTCCGACCTCCGGAGCGTGCTGACGTACCTGGTGAGCGACGAGGGCAAGGGTGAGCTCGCCGAGCTCGGCGGCCTGTCGAAGCAGACCGCCGGCGTGATCCTCCGCGAGCTCATCACGTTCGCCGACAAGGGTGCCGACGAGTTCTTCGGCGAGCCCGAGATCGACACGCAGGTGTTCCTGCGGAACGCCGCCGACGGCCGCGGCATCGTGAGCCTGCTCGAGGTGCCGGGCGTGCAGGACCAGCCCGAGGTGTTCTCGACGTTCCTGATGTGGCTGCTCGCGGACCTCTTCAACGAGCTGCCCGAGGTCGGCGACCAGGACAAGCCGAAGCTCGTGTTCTTCTTCGACGAGGCGCACCTGCTGTTCAACGGGGCGTCGAAGGACTTCCTCGACCAGATCGTCCGCACCGTCCGGCTCATCCGGTCGAAGGGCGTCGGGATCTTCTTCGTCACGCAGACCCCGAAGGACGTGCCGAACGACGTGCTCGCGCAGCTCGGGTCCCGGGTGCAGCACCAGCTCCGTGCGCACACCCCCGACGACGCGAAGGCACTACGGGCGACCGTCTCGACGTACCCGACGAGCGGCTACGACCTCGGTGAGGTGCTCACGTCCCTCGCCACCGGTGAGGCGATCGTCACCGTGATGAACGAGAAGGGTGCACCGACGCCCGTGGCCTGGACCCGGCTCCGTGCCCCCGAGGGGTCGATGGACCCGATGCCCGCGCCCGAGATGCAGGCGCGGGTGCAGGCCTCGCCGCTCCTGGCGACCTACGGCACCCGGCTCGACCCCGACTCGGCGTACGAGATGCTCGCACGCCGGATGGAGGCCGCCGCCGCGCAGGTCGCCGCCGCGGACGCGCAGAAGGAGGCGGCTGCCGCTGCCGCCGAGGCCGAGAAGGAGGCCGCCCGTGCCGCTGCAGCGGCGGCGAAGGAGGCCGCCGCGCAGGAGAAGCAGGAAGCACGTGAGCGAGCCGCGGCGCAGAAGGAGTACGAGCGGACGCAGCGGGAGTTCGAGAAGGCCGAGCGGGCGGCCGCTGCCCGACGGTCGGGTCGGACCTCGACGCGGACGACGACGTCCCGCAAGGCGAACGATCCGCTGTCGGACCTGCTCGGGTCGGGGCTGGGCGGCACGATCGCCAAGGAGGTCGTGCAGGGTATCTTCTCGACCCTGCGGCGTCGACGCTGACGAGTCGGCGGGGACTCGCTCGTGCGTCAGGCGCCGAACAGGGTGACGGTCTCGATCGCGAGCAGGCCGCTGACCACCAGGACCGCGAGCACCCCGACGACGACGTAGGTGCCGCGCTGCTCGTACCAGCTGCGGCTCGTCGGGTAGCGGCGGGCGAACTCGCGCGCGGGCATCGGGCGCGGGTCCTCGGTCACCTGTACGCCGAGCGACTCGACGACACGGTCGATCCCGGCGTCGCCCCAGACGTCGGAGCGCAGACG
This sequence comes from Curtobacterium sp. 1544, assembly GCF_040544915.1. Taxonomy (NCBI): domain Bacteria; kingdom Bacillati; phylum Actinomycetota; class Actinomycetes; order Micrococcales; family Microbacteriaceae; genus Curtobacterium; species Curtobacterium sp. 1544. The sequence goes on along the minus strand of NZ_JBEPKX010000008.1, from coordinate 53,083 downwards.
GAACAGGTGTCCGCCGTCCGCGTCGAACGCGACGAGCTCGCGCGAGGTCCGTTCCACCGAGCTGCCGTGCGTCGTCGCGAGGACCAGGCTGTGCACGCGTTCGCGGGGGACCCGGCGGTTCGGGGTGACGACGCCGCGCACCGTGATGCCGACGGGGTCGATGCCGATGAAGGCGGTGGTGAGTCGCGTGAAGACGATCCCGACGACGACCGCGAGGGCGATGACCACGGTCGCGACGAGCGTCCAGAGACGGAAGGGGAGCGACACCCACACCAGGGCGACCGCGAGGGGCACGGCGGAGAACACGACGCTGAGGATCGTCGAACGCACGAGGGAACGCCGTGGCCGGAGCACCAGGTCGTACGCCGTCGCGCGCACGTGCGCCGCCACCGGTGCCGTCAGGTCCCCCACGTGGACTCCTCGTCCCTCGGGTGCCCGGGCAGCACTGATCGTCCGCCCGGGGAGCGACGCCCCTGCCGCTCCGTGCACCGTGTCCGACCCGTCCCGGGGTCGTCCGTCCGGTGAGTCTAGGCGACCGACGGGTATCGGGGACAGCCCGTTCCACCCCTGAGCCTCGTTTCGCGGCCAGTCCATGGGGAACGGGGTGCAGCGCGGTCCGCCGGGTGGGGGACCGCCTGGCTCCGGTCGGTCCTCGAACGACGAAGGACCCGAGCCGCGGGGCTCGGGTCCTTCGGATGGAACTGGCGGAGAATGGGGGATTCGAACCCCCGAGGGCTTGCACCCAACACGCTTTCCAAGCGTGCGCCATAGGCCACTAGGCGAATTCTCCTGGCGCCATCTCGCGATGACGACACCCCATGGTACAGGTCTTCGGGGGTGTGGATGACCACGTCCGTCCACAGCTCCTACCGCTCCCAGTTGTCACGACAAGGACGCGGCTAGCCTGGTCCCGTGTCGACCCGCATCTACATCACGTCAGCAGAAGGACACACGGGCAAGAGCACCGTCGCCCTCGGTGTCCTCGAGACCCTCGCGCGCTCGGTCGGACGGGTCGGCGTGTTCCGACCGGTCGCCCGGTCGGTGGACGAACCCGACTACGTGCTCGAGCTGTTGCTGCAGCACACCGCGGTCGGCATCTCGTACGACGACGCGGTCGGCGTGACCTACGACGACGTGCACGCGGACCCGGACGCCGCCCTCGCGACGATCGTCACCCGCTTCGCCCAGGTCGAGCGGCAGTGCGACGCCGTGGTGGTGCTCGGGTCGGACTACACCGACGTCGGCAGTCCCACCGAGCTGTCGTTCAACGCCAAGGTCGCGGCGAACCTCGGTGCGCCCGTGCTCCTCGTGCTCGGCGGACGCGACGCTGCCGAACGCGGTGCCCGCACGCCGGAGGACATGGCGCAGGTCGCCGACGTCACGACGAGCGAGCTGCGCGCGGCACACGCGCAGGTGTTCGGCGTGATCGTGAACCGTGCCGACCCCGACGCCCTCGGCACGATCGTGTCGAGCGTCGAGCGCGCCGTCCACGACGACCACCCCGACCTCCCCGTGTGGGCGATCCCCGAGGACAGTGTCCTCGTCGCCCCCACCGTGCGTGCCCTGCTCGCCGCGACCGACGCCACGCTCGTCCGTGGTGACGACGCCCTGCTCGACCGCGAGGCACTGGGCACCGTCGTCGCGGGCATGAGCATGGAGAACGTGCTGCCCCGCCTGATCGAGGGCGGCATCGTGGTCGTCCCGGGGGACCGCAGCGACGTCCTCATCGCGACGCTCCTGGCCAACCAGTCGGAGACCTTCCCGAGCCTCGCCGGCGTGATCCTCAACGGCGGGTTCGAGACGGCACCGCAGATCTCCCGGCTGCTCGAGGGGCTGTCGAGCTCACTGCCCATCGCGCAGAACGACCTCGGCACGTACGACACCGCCCTCCGCATCACCCAGACCCGCGGCCGGCTCGCGGCGGACTCCCCGCGGAAGGCCGACCTGGCCCTGGCCCTGTTCGAGCAGCACGTCGACGCCGACGCCCTGCGCGACCGGTTGCAGCTCACCCCGTCCGGCGTCGTCACGCCGCTGATGTTCGAGCACGGGCTGCTCGACCGGGCTCGCGGGTACGGCAAGCGCATCGTCCTGCCCGAGGGCGAGGACGACCGGATCCTCCGCGCAGCGTCGACCCTGCTCGCCCGCCAGGTGTGCGAGCTGACGATCCTCGGTGACCCCGCCGCCATCCGCACCCGCGCGACCGAGCTCGGCCTCGACCTCGACGCCGCCCAGCTCGTGTCGCCGTTCGACCCCGAGCTGCGGGAGCGCTTCGCCGAGGAGTACACCCGGCTGCGTGCGCACAAGGGCATGTCGATCGAACTCGCCCGCGACACCGTGACCGACGTCTCGTACTTCGGCACGATGATGGTGCAGCTCGGACTCGCCGACGGCATGGTGTCCGGCGCGAAGCACACCACGGCGCACACCATCCGGCCCTCCTTCGAGATCATCAAGACCCGCCCGGACACGTCGATCGTGTCGAGCGTGTTCCTGATGGCGCTCGCCGACCGGGTGCTCGTCTACGGCGACTGCGCGGTCATCCCGGACCCGACGAGCGAGCAGCTCGCCGACATCGCGATCTCGTCGGCCGAGACGGCGACGCAGTTCGGCATCGATCCCCGCGTCGCGATGCTCAGCTACTCCACCGGCGACAGCGGCTCCGGTGCCGACGTCGACAAGGTCCGGGCGGGCACCGCGTTCGTCCGCGAGCGCCGCCCCGACCTGCTCGTCGAGGGCCCGATCCAGTACGACGCCGCGGCCGATCCGACGGTCGCCAGCACCAAGATGCCGGACTCGCCGGTCGCCGGGAAGGCGACGGTCTTCATCTTCCCCGACCTCAACACGGGCAACAACACGTACAAGGCCGTGCAGCGCTCCGCCGGTGCCGTCGCGATCGGTCCGGTGCTGCAGGGTCTGCGCAAGCCGATCAACGACCTGTCCCGCGGCGCGCTCGTCGGCGACATCGTCAACACCGTCGCGATCACCGCGATCCAGGCCGGCACCGCGTCCGACGCGGCCTGACCGACCGACCCGCACCGCGCCTCCAGGCCCCAACAGAAAGCGACCGTCCCGTGACCGCAGCCCTCGTCGTCAACTCCGGATCGAGTTCGTTCAAGTACCAGCTCATCGAACTCGAGGGGGAGCGCACGCTCGCCTCCGGTCTCGTCGAGCGCATCGGCGAGTCGACCGGCGCGTGGAAGCACACCAACGCGCTGACGGGGGAGTCCTCGTCGAACGACGCCAGCGCCGTACCGGACCACGCCGCCGGGTTCCAGGCGATGATCGACGCGTTCGTCAAGGTCGGGCCGTCCTTCGACGAGTACCCGCCCGCGGTCGTCGGGCACCGCGTCGTGCACGGCGGGACCACCTTCGACCGGGCCACCGTCGTGACCGACGAGGTCGAGCAGCAGATCGAGGACCTGAACAGCCTCGCGCCGCTGCACAACCCGGCGAACCTCGAGGGGATCCGCGCCGCGAAGCAGGTGTTCTCCGACGTGCCGCAGGTCGCCGTGTTCGACACCGCCTTCCACCAGACGATGCCGCCGCACGCGTACACCTACGCGATCCCGGCGGACCTCGCCGCGAAGTACTCGATCCGCCGCTACGGCATGCACGGCACGAGCCACAAGTACGTGTCCGAGCAGGCCGCAGAGTTCCTCGGTCGACCGCTCGCCGAGCTGAAGACGATCGTGCTGCACCTCGGCAACGGGGCCTCGGCCGCGGCGATCGACGGCGGGAAGTCCATCGAGACCTCGATGGGCCTCACCCCGCTCGAGGGCCTCGTGATGGGCACCCGGTCCGGTGACCTCGACCCCGCGGTGCTCATCCACCTGCACCGCGAAGCTGGACTGTCCTTCGACGAGCTCGACACGATGCTCAACAAGGAGTCCGGGCTCCTCGGGCTCACCGGCAACGGCGACATGCGCGACGTGCAGGACGCCGCGCTCAACGGCGACGACGTGGCCGAGGCGGCGCTCGCCGTCTACCGCCACCGCATCCGTCGCTACGTGGGTGCGTACACGGCGCAGCTCGGCGGCCTCGACGCCGTCGTGTTCACCGCCGGTGTCGGCGAGAACAACGCGCTGCTCCGTCGCCGCGTGCTCGCCGGGCTGGAGCACCTGGGCATCGAGATCGACCCGGACCGGAACGAGCTGGCCTCGCGCGAGGCCCGTCTCGTCTCGACCGACGCGTCACGGGTCGCGGTGCTCGTCATCCCGACGAACGAGGAACTCGAGATCGCCCGCCAGTCGGCCGCGGTCGCGCTCAGCTGAGCGCCGACAGCGCCGCCGGGATCGGGGTGTCGCCGCTCGTGACCTCGAACTGGACGCCCACCGCGGTGTCGTCGAGGATCGCGTGCAGCACCACCGCGGCGACGTCCGCGCGGGGGATCGTGCCGCGCGGGACCGTCCGGCCGACGTCGACGGTGCCCTGCGGGACGGTGTCGACCAGGCCGCTGGGTCGCACGATCGTCCACCGCAGGTTGCGCGCCCGGAGGTTCGCGTCCGCCTCGGCCTTCGCACGCAGGTAGACCTGGAACACGTCGGGCTCGGCACGGGCGGGAACGACCGCACGCTCCGGGTCGTACGAGTCCGCCGCCATCGCCGAGACCATCACGTACCGACGGATCCCGGCCCGTTCGGCGGCGTCGGCGAGCAGGATCGCGCCGTCCCGGTCGACGGTGAGCTTCCGCTCCGCGCCGCTGTTCGGGCCGGCGCCGGCCGCGAACACCACGGCATCGACACCGCGCAGGCGGAGCGCGAGCTCGTCGTCGTCCAGCTGCTCGAGGTCCGCGACGATCGCTGTGGCGCCCTGTTGCTCGACGTCGGTGACGTGTGCGGGGTTGCGGACGATGGCGACGGCGTCGTGTCCGGCGTCGGTGACGAGGCGGGCGAGGAGCAGGGCGATCTGGCCGTGTCCTCCGGCGATGGCGATCTTCATGTGTCCGAGTCTGCCCGTTCCGTCCGGTAGACTTCCGGAGGCTCCTCACGTGACGCCATCCAGGCCAACTCCCCCAGGGCGGAAACGCAGCAAGGGTAACCGGGCTCTGGCGGGTGCGTGGGGAGTCTTTTCGTCGTCTGGTGTCCGTTTCGTAACGGGTTGCGGACAGCAACCTGATCGTGTGCAAAGATCGGCCCCAGGAATCCCCAACCAGGATTCCTGAACCCTCCACCGCCTCACCAGCGGGGGAGTTTCCGGATCAGGTGGCAGGCGCGTCCTGCCAGGAAAAGAGACACGCATGCGCAGGCACGTGTCGCTTCGGGGTACCCGCGTACCCACGACAGCGGGCGACTGGACACGACGGATCATCGGTGCTGGCGACCGAGCTCGACGACGAGCATCGGACGATCGGCGTCTCCTCCTGCGTGGCGGCGTCATCGCCACGGTGACGGCGCTCATCGCCGCCACCGTGGCGTTCCAACCGGCGGCGGCCGCCCAGACCGACGTCTCCGAAGCCGAGGGCGTCCTGCTCAGCGGGTCGGGCATCGTCGACGTCGACACGATCGCGCAGCTCGGCGGTGCCTACTCCGCCCGCGGAGCGACCACCGGTGGCGGCACCACGAACCAGCCGCTCAACCTCACCGCGCTGAACGCGGTCGGGGTGGACCTCGGGAACGACATCGACCTGATCGGGGCGAACGGCATCCTCACCCTCGGGGTCGACGGCCAGTACGCGACGACCTCGGCGAACGGCGCGACCGCGTCCTCCGGCCTCCTCACGAACGACGGCGGCATCGGTGTCGGCAACGGCTCGGGCACGGGTGCGGCGACGCTGGACCTCAATCCGCTGTTCTCGCGCGTCGGCGCTGACACGACGGTGCTGTCGAACGCCCGGCTGCAGGTCGGTGCCCTCGCGTCGACGCTCTCCGCGACGCGCGGGGCGACGGTGAGCACGTCGAGCGACTACCGGATCGCGAGCGCGAACCTCGCCCTGACCAGCCCGGCGGTCCAGGGCCTGACCACCTCGCTCCGGGACGAGCTCCGGACGGTGTCGAGTTCCGTCAACGGTGTCTTCGGCACCGGTGGCGCCCTGCAGGGGACCACCTCGGCCGTGACCGCGCAGATCCAGACGCTGCTGCGTCAGGCGCTGCTCGGGACGGTGAACGTGAGCGGCACGAACATCACCGCGAACGTGAACCTCAACCTCGACGACACGCTGACCCAGGTCCTTCGCCAGCCCCTGACCGACGGCGCCGTGACGATCACCCCGTCGACCGGGACGATCACGGTCGACCTCGACAAGCTCACGGCGCTCAACGGGCAGCCCGCGAACACCCCGGTGCTGACGACCGCGGCCGTGAACTCGATCAACCAGAGCATCACCACGATCCTCGGGACGCAGCTGCCGACGGCACTGCAGACCGCCGTCGTGAACACGATCAACTCGACCGCGGTCCGCGTAGACATCGCGACGAACGCCACCGTCCTCGGGCAGCCCGCCGCGGCGATCGGCCTGCAGGTCGACACGACGCTCGGTGCGCTCGCCGGCACGGCCACCGCGAACCCGACGATCACGGCGTCCGGCAGCCTCGCCGGACTCCCGCTGCCCCTCGGGACGGTGCTCGCCCCGGTCGTGACCGGGATCGTCGTGCCGGCCCTGCAGACGGCGCTCCGGCCGATCATCGGCGGTACCGCACTCACCCAGCTCGGCACGACGCTGACGAACACCACCCGTGCGGTGGCGACGCTGCTCTCGCCCGTCGTGCTGCTCCTCCGCCAGGTGATCGACCTCACCGTGAACGCGCAGGACACGACGACCGGGTTCCGCGACGCCCGCGGGTACGACCCCGGCTCGCGGAGCGTGCACGCGCTGCGCCTGTCGATCCTGCCGGGCGCGAACGTCGCCACGGTCGACCTCGCGACCTCGACCGTCCGCGCCAGCGCGTTCGTCGCACCGACGATCACGGCACCGACGGCGAACCAGGTGTTCAGCGTGCCCACCGCTTCCTCGACCCGCACCGTCGCGGTGAGCGGCGCGGGGGAGCCAGGGGCGACGATCGCGGTCAGCCTCGGTGGCGGACGCACCGGCACCGCCACGGTCGCCGCGAACGGCACCTGGACGACGACCATCGCGAGCGTCCCGACCGGCGACTACACGGCCACCGCGACGCAGACCGTCGGCGGCACCGCGGCGGGCACCGTCACACAGCCGTTCTCGGTCGTCGCGCAGCAGGCGCTGACGATCACGACCCCGACCGCCGGGCAGACCTTCACCACCACCGGCACCACGGCGCCCGTGACCCTGACGGGCACCGCGACCGCGAACGCCCGCATCGACATCGACCTCGGCGGTGGCCTGACGGCGACCGGCACGGCGAACGCGAGCGGCGCGTGGAGCATCTCGGTGCCGAACGTCCCGACGGGCGACCGGACCGCCAGCGTCACGCAGACCGTGGGCGACAGCACCTCGGCGCCGGTCACCCGCGCGTTCCGGGTCGTGGCCGCGGCGGGCCTGACGATCGCATCGCCGACGGCGGGCCAGGACTTCCCGCTCGTCGGGGACACCCGTGACGTCCCGATCTCCGGGACCGCGCAGCCCGGGGCCCGCGTGGACGTCTCGGTGAACGGCGGCGACCGGACGGCGACCACCACGGCGAACGCCGGGGGCGCCTGGTCGACGACGATCACGGCCGTCCCCGCTGGGGGCTACTCGGCGAGTGTCACGCAGACCGTCGGCTCGTCGACGAGCACGCCGGTCACGCGTGACTTCACCGTGACGGCGGCCCCCGCGCTGACGATCGACGCACCGGAGGACGGCAGCGCGATCACCGTCGCCGACGCGACCTCGACGACCCCCGTCACGGTGTCCGGCACAGCGGCGCCGAACGCGCAGGTGGTCGTGGGCATCGGTGGTTCCTTCACCGCCACGGTCCCCGCGGACGGCGACGGGGCCTGGGAGACCACGTTCCAGGGCGTCCCGGTCGGCGACCGCACGGTGACCGCACGGCAGACGGTCGACGGGACGACGTCCGGTCCGGTGACATCGGCCTTCACGGTCCGCGCGGGTGCGCCGATCGCGATCACCACGCCGGCCCCCGGCGCGACGGTGACCGTCCTCGACGCCGACACCACCACGGACCTCGACCTGGTCGGCACCGCCGAGCCCGGAGCGGACGTCGCGGTCTCCCTCGGCGGCGGTCTGACCGCCACGGCGACGGCGAACGGCGACGGCGACTGGACCGCGACGGTCCAGGACGTCCCGGTCGGCCGGTACACGATCGCGGCGACCCAGACCGTGAACGGCACGACCTCACCGGCCGTGCGCCAGGTCGTCACCGTCGCAGCCGGTGCGGCCCTCGCGGTCTCGACGCCGACGCAGGGGAGCACGACGGCGGTCGCCACGGACGACGCGACGATCGACGTCACCGTCACGGGCACCGCCCAGCCGGGTGCGACCGTCGACGTCGTCCTCGACGGCGCGGACGACCCGGTGTCGACGACCGCCGGTGAGGACGGCACGTGGACCGTGACCCTGCCCGCGGTCGGCACGGGCGACCACACCGCGAGCGTCACGCAGACGGTCGGCGGGCAGACCTCGGCGCCGGTCGACCGCGACTTCACCGTCGCGGTCGGTGACGACCTCGTGATCGCGTCGCCGACGGACGCGCAGCAGGTCCCGGCCGGCGCCGGCGGCCAGGCGGCCGTCGTGGTGCGCGGCACCGCCGAGGCCGGAGCCTCGGTCGCCGTCACGGTCGACGACGGCGACCCCGTCGTGGTCGTCGCGGACGCCTCGGGCAACTGGACCACCGACCCGGTCCAGCTCGGCATCGGCGACCACACCGTCGCGGCCGTCCAGACCGTGAACGGCACCACCGGACCGACGGTCACGGCGGACTTCACGGTCGTGCCCGGCACCGCGGTCACCATCGAGTCGCCGGCCGTGGGGTCGCGCTTCGTGGTGGTCGACGGGGACGCCACCGCGACCGTGCCGATCTCCGGCAGCTCCGAACCGAACGCCGACGTCACGGTGTCCCTCGGGCCGGACACGCAGTTCACCACCACGGCGGGCCCCACCGGAGCGTGGACGGTCGACGCCACGGGTCTCGCTCCCACGGGCACCTACACGGTGAACGCGAGCCAGAGCGTCGCGGACGTCGTGACGAGCGCCATCCCGACCACGTTCCAGGTCGTCACCGCGAATCCCCTCGCGATCACGGCACCGAGCACCGCCCCGATCGCCGTCGCGGGTGACGACGTGCAGCGCGACGTGACGGTCACCGGCACCGGCCAGCCCGGTGCGTCCGTGAGCGCCAGCACCGCCGGCGAGGACGACCAGCAGGCCACGGTCGGGGCGGACGGCACCTGGTCGGTGACGTTCCCGGACCTCGGCGTCGGCACCCACCCGGTGTCGGTCACGCAGACCCTGACCGGCACGGTCTCGTCCCCGGCGACGTCCGACCCGGTGACCCGGACGGTCACGATCGAGGCGGCCGACGCGGTGACCATCACCGCCCCGGACGCCGACGCCGTCCTCCTGGTCCCCGACGCGGACGCCACGCGTGAGGTGACGGTCTCCGGCACGGCCGAGCCGAACGCACCGGTGACGGTGCGGCTCGGCGACGACGAGCGCACGACGACCGCGAACGGTGACGGCGACTGGACGGTGACGTTCGACGGTGTCGGTGTCGGTGCCCCGACGCTCACCGCGACCCAGACCGTGGACGGGACCACTGCCTCCAGTCCGGAGCAGACCGTCACGGTGCGGGCCGCCACCGCGCTCACCCTGACGACCCCGGAGGACGGCGACGTCCTGACGGTCGCCGACGCGGCCGGCACGGCCGACGTCCGCGCAGCCGGACGGGCGCAGGGCGGCGCCGCCGTCACCGTCACGCTGTCGAACGGCGACTCCGAGCAGGTGACCGCCGAGACCGACGGCACCTGGGAGGCGACGTTCGAGGACGTCCCGGTCGGTGACTACACGGTCCGCGCGACGCAGCGTGTCGAGGGACAGACCTCGGCGCCGGTGAGCGCCGGGGTCTCCGTCCGGACCGGTGCGCCGCTCGCGGTCACCACGCCGGCCGGGGCCACCTCGGTGACCGTCGCGGACGACGACGCCACCACCGACGTCGCGTTCGCCGGGACCGGCCAGCCGCAAGCGACCGTCCGGGTCGACCTCGGCGCGGGCGGCACGGCCACGGCACCCGTCGGTGACGACGGCCGCTGGTCCACCACGGTGCAGGACGTCCCGGTCGGGTCGTGGACGGCAGCGGTCACCCAGGCGATCAACGGCACCACGAGTGCCGCGGTCGAGCGTCCGGTGTCCGTCGTCGCGGCGGCCGACCTGACGATCCGCGAGCCCGGTGACGACCCGATCACGGTCGCGGACGGCACCGCCACGACCACCGTGACCGTCGCGGGTGACGCCGAACCCGGCGCCACCGTGACCGTCACGGTCGACGACCGCGACCCGGTCGAGGTCACCGCCGGGGACGACGGCAGCTGGAGCGTCGACGTGCCGGACCTCGGGGTCGGGACGCACGACGTCAGCGTCACGCAGACCGTCGGCGGCTCCACCTCGACCACCCCGGTCGAGACGTCGTTCGAGATCGAGGCGGGCGACCCCGTCCTGATCGACGAGCCGACGGCGGGTCAGCAGTACCTGGTCGCCGGTGAGGGCGCGACCGCCACGGTCGACGTCAGCGGCACGGCCGAGCCCGGGGCGACCGTCGTGGTCGACCTCGGCGGCGGGCGCAGCGAGTCCACCACGGCGGCCGCCGACGGCGCGTGGAGCGTCTCGGTGCCCGACGTGCCGGCCGGGACCCCGACGGTCAGCGTGACCCAGCGGATCGGCGACACCGTCTCCGCCCCGGCCACGGTGGGCATCCGGGTGCTCGTGGCGGACCCGATCACGATCGCCACCCCGGCGAACGGGTCGACCGTGCGCGTCGCGCAGCAGGACTCCATCGCGACGATCACCGCCGGTGGCGCAGCGCAGTCCGGCGCCGAGGTCCGGGTCACGATCGACGGGGGAGACCCGGTCACCGTGACCGCGACGGACGCCGGGACCTGGACGGTCGACCTCGAGGACGTCGGCGTCGGGGAGCACACCATCCGTGCCACCCAGACGGTCGACGGCTCGACCTCGGCGCCGGTCGCCAGCACCTTCACCGTCGCCCCGGGCACCGCGCTCGCGGTGACGACCCCGGCCGACGGCGCGACCGTCACCGTCCGCGCCGGCACCACCACCGCCACCGTGCCGGTCAGCGGCACCGGGCAGGCCGGCGGGACCGTCCGGGTCGTCGTCGACGACGAGGACCCGATCGTGGTCCCGGTCGGACCCGACGGCAGCTGGACGACGGACGTCACCGGGCTCGACGAGGGCGACCACACCGTCACGGTCACGCAGGAGGTGAACGGCACCACGTCGTCGCCGATCGTGCGCGACGTCACGGTCGAGGTGGCCGCGGCGGACGCGATCGTCGTCACGTCGCCGGTCGCCGGCACCACGTACCGGGTGGTCGACGGCACGACCGACGTCGAGGTCTCCGGTGTCTCGGCACCGAACGCCGCGATCTCGGTCCGCATCGACGGCGGCACACCGGTCACCACCACCGCGAACGGTGACGGCGACTGGACCGTGACCGTGCCGGACGTCGGCACGGGGCAGCACACCATCGCGGCCTCGCAGACCGTGGGCGGGACCACGACGGACGCACCCGGGGTCGGGTTCTCCGTCAGCGCCGTCGCACCGGTCCGGATCACGACCCCGACGGACGGCCAGGTCATCCCGACCACGGGGCCGACGGCATCCGTCCCGGTGAGCGGCACGGCCGAGCCGAACGCCACGATCCGGGTCGACGTGGACGGCCGGACCGCGACGACCACCGCGGGTGGGGACGGCTCGTGGACGGTCACCGTCGGTGCCGTGCCCGTCGGACCGCACACGGTGTCGGTCACCCAGACCGTGGGCGGTGTCACATCCACTCCGGTCACGAGCAGGGTGACGGTCGCCGCCGTCCAGCCGACCGACGTCACCATCACCAGTCCGGCACCGGGCCAGCTCATCCCCGCCACGGGGACCGGTGACACCGGGTCCTTCACGGTGACCGGGCACGCCACACCGGGTGCCCTGGTGACGGTGCGCCTGTCCAACGGCCAGGTCCGGACGGTGAGGGCCGACGCGAACGGGGACTGGAGCGTCACCTTCGACCGCGTGCCGGAGGGCCAGTGGACGATCACGGCGTCGCAGTCGGTGAACGGCACGACGACGGCCGCGCAGCCGGTGCCGATCGTGGTGGACGCGGTGCAGCCGCTCGCGGTCACCTCGCCCACGCCGGGTGCGCACCAGACGGCCTCGGCCGCCGGGACCGTCGACTGGCGCGTCGCCGGGACCGCCGAGCCGGGTGCGACCGTCACGGTCGTCGCCGACGACGGGACGCCGGTCACCACGACCGCGGACGACACCGGGGCCTGGTCCGTGGTGCTCCGTCTCGCGGTGGGGCAGCACACCATCCGGGTGACGCAGACCGTGGCGGGCGCCACGTCGGCCGCGCAGTCGATCGCCGTGGTGGTCGACGCAGCCGACCAGGGGACGCCGGGTGGGCCGGGCACGCCCGGCACGCCAGGGACCCCCGGCCTGCCCGGTTCCGGCGCGGACGGGTCCGGCGCGAACGGGTCCGGTGCCGGCTACGGCCCCGGTTCCGGTGGACTCGCCTTCACGGGTGCCGACGTCGCGCCGCTCGCGGGCGCGGCCGGTGGGCTGGTGGTCCTCGGGTTCCTCCTGCTGGGCCTGTCCCGACTCGCCCGCGGCATCCGCCGCCGGGGCCGCGCCTGACCCCACGGCACGACCCACACCGCGCCTCTCGTCCGTCGTCTGCACGGACGGGAGGCGCGGTGTGCGTCGTGCCTGCGCGCCACTTCCCACAGATGGTCCGTCCAGGGCCACGGGGTGTCGGTCGTCCCGGCTACCCTTGGGGCGTGGTCACCGCCCTGTATCGCCGTTACCGGCCCGAGAACTTCGCCGAGCTGATCGGACAGTCGCAGGTCACCGATCCGCTCCGGACGGCCCTGCGCACGAACCGGGTGAACCACGCGTACCTGTTCAGCGGTCCGCGCGGCTGCGGCAAGACGACCTCCGCCCGCATCCTCGCGCGCTGCCTCAACTGCGCCGAGGGGCCAACCGACACCCCGTGCGGCGTCTGCCCGAGCTGCGTCGAGCTGGCCCGCGGGGGCGGCGGATCGCTCGACGTCATCGAGATCGACGCCGCCAGCCACAACGGTGTCGACGACGCCCGTGACCTCCGCGACCGCGCCGTGTTCGCCCCGGCCCGCGACCGCTACAAGATCTTCATCCTCGACGAAGCCCACATGGTGACGCCGCAGGGCTTCAACGCGCTCCTCAAGCTGGTCGAGGAACCGCCGGAGCACGTCAAGTTCATCTTCGCGACGACCGAGCCCGAGAAGGTCATCGGCACGATCCGGTCGCGCACCCACCACTACCCGTTCCGCCTGGTCCCGCCTGCCGCGATGCTCGAGTACGTCGAGCAGCTCTGCACGCAGGAGTCGGTGTCGGTCGCGCCGGGCGTGCTGCCGCTCGTGGTCCGTGCCGGCGGCGGCTCCGTGCGTGACACCCTGTCCCTGCTCGACCAGCTGATGGCGGGCAGCGAGGACGGGGCCATCGCGTACGAGCGTGCCGTCGCGCTCCTCGGCTACACCGACGCCGCGCTGCTCGACGACGTCGTGGACGCGCTCGCGGTGGCCGACCCGGCCTCGGCCTTCGCCGCGATCGACCGCGTGGTGCAGACCGGGCAGGACCCGCGTCGTTTCGTCGAGGACCTGCTCGAGCGCCTCCGCGACCTCATCGTCGTCGCGGCGACGAACGAGAGCGCGGCCGCGGTCCTGCGGGGCGTCTCGCCCGAAGAACTCGACACGATGAGTCGTCAGGCGGGTGTGTTCGGCGCGAACGGACTGTCGCGCGCCGCGGACATCGCGAACCGTGCACTGACGGAGATGACCGGTGCGACCTCGCCGCGGCTCCACCTCGAACTCATGACGGCGCGGATGCTCGTGCCCGAGGCAGACGACACCCAGCGTGGTGCGCTCGCGCGGGTCGAGCGGCTCGAGCGCCGCGTGGGCGTCGGGGACGCCGGTGGGCACCAGGCCGGTCCGGAGACCCTGCCCCCCGCGGCGCGGACGAGCGCGCCCAGCCCCGCTGCACCGCAGGCTTCGGCATCGTCGCGTTCCGTTCCGGTCGCCGAATCCGCACCGGCACCTGCGCCGACTCCGCCGGCCGAGTCTGCCGCGCCGGTGGCCGAGTCCGCGCAGCAGCCGGTCGACCCGGGCACGGCCGCACGGGATGCCGCTGCGTCGTGGGCCGCAGCTGTGCCGAGCGCACCCGAGGCCCCGTCCGAGCGATCGGCCGCCGCAGCGCCGACGTCCAACGCTCCGACGTCCGCGGCACCGGCACCGGCCTCCGCACCGAGCCCCGTGGCCGGGAGCGCGAACGCCTCGTCGACCGGACAGGGAGCCGTCGCCGGCGACGAGCCCGCGGTCCGTCCGATCGCGGCCGTCGGGTTCCAGCAGCTCCGGGACTCCTGGCCCCAGATCGTGGAGCACGTGCAGCGGGCGAAGCGCTCGGCGTGGTCCGTGGTCGTCACCGCGCAGGTCACTGCCCTTCGTGAGGACGTCCTCACCCTGACGTTCCCGAGCCAGCAGGACGTGGCCTCCTTCAAGGAGATGTCCGACCCGTCGAACAGCGTCAGCGAGCTCCTGCGGCAGGCGATCGTCGACGTGCTCGGGCTCCGGGTGAAGTTCGTCGCTCGTGGTCCCGGCGGCCCCGGTCAGCAGCGTCCCGCCCAGCCGCAGCAGCCGACGGCGCCGCCGCAGGACCGGGCTCCGCAGCAGCCGGCCGCACCGCAGCGCCCGGCCGCCCCGGTGCAGGCACCCTCCCCGGCGCAGACATCCGCCCCGGCACCGGAGCGGTCTCCCGAGCGCGCGCCCGAGACCGAGCGCACGGCCGCCCCCGAGCCCACGGCGGCTGCGACACCGACGCCCACGGCCGCCCCCGCACCGGCAGCGTCCGAGCCCACCGGCGCCCCGGTGACCGAGTGGGCCGTCGCGTCGATCCCGGCGACCGACCCCTCGGGCGCAGCCGCACCCGACCGCGGTGAGCCATCCTGGTCCGCCCCGTTCGGCACCACGGACACCGGCGAACCGGTCGCGCCCACGCCGACCGTCTCGAACCCGGCGGTCGACGCGGCCCTCGCGGCCCAGCTGCGCCCCGCGTCGTCGCTGTCCGGCGGTGCCCCGCAGGCCGCATCGACGCCGGAGGTCGCACCTGCGGTCGCTCCCGATGCGCCGGACGTGCCCGTCGACGACTACCCGCTCGACGACGACCCCTACGGTGACGGCGAGCCCTACGCGGACGCACCCGCCGGTTCGGCGGCGCCGTCGCCGGCAGCCGCGCCCGCGCAACAGGCACCGCAACAGCAGACCGCGCCGCGGCAACAGCCCGCCCCCCAGGTCCGCCGGACCCCGGTGGCCGGTCGCTACGGCGAGGCCGTGGTCCGTGAGATCCTGAACGCCCAGTTCATCGAGGAGACCTCCCTCCACGAGGAAGGCGCTTGATGTACGACGGCATCGTGCAGGACCTCATCGACGAGTTCGGTCGCCTCCCCGGCATCGGACCGAAGTCGGCGCAGCGCATCGCGTTCCACATCCTCCAGACCGAGTCGTTCGACCCGTCGCGGTTGGCCGAGCTGCTGGCGGACGTCAAGGAGAAGGTCCGCTTCTGCGAGATCTGCGGCAACGTCACCGAGAACGTGCAGTGCAGCATCTGCCGCGACCCACGCCGCTCGCCAGCGGTGATCTGCGTCGTGGAAGAGGCGAAGGACGTCGCCGCGATCGAACGCACCCGGGAGTTCCGTGGGCTGTACCACGTGCTCGGTGGCGCGATCAGTCCGATCGACGGCATCGGCCCGGACGACCTCCGCATCCAACAGCTCATGACGCGGCTGGCGGACGGCACGGTGGACGAGGTCATCATCGCGACCGACCCGAACCTCGAGGGCGAGGCCACCGCGACGTACCTCAGCCGTCTGCTCGTCCCGATGGGGATCCGGACGACGCGCCTGGCCTCCGGGCTGCCCGTCGGCGGTGACCTCGAGTACGCCGACGAGGTCACGCTCGGACGCGCCTTCGAGGGCCGCCGCGTCGTCGGCGGCTGAGCCGGTCGGTCCGACCCGTCCCCGACTCCACGCAGGATCGTTGCGTCCGCGCCCGCTCAGACGCAACATCCGCGAAACACCGACTACCATTGTCAGACCGCGTCACCTCGCGGATCCGTCGTCTCCGGGAGTACCAGCCAGTGGCCTTGATCGTGCAGAAGTTCGGTGGATCGTCCGTCGCGGACGCCGAGAGCATCAAGCGCGTGGCGAAGCGGATCGTCCAGACGAAGAAGGCCGGCAACGACGTCGTCGTGGCCGTCTCGGCGATGGGCGACACCACCGACGAACTCGTCGACCTCGCGCACTCCGTGACCCCCATCCCCGCGGGTCGTGAACTCGACATGCTGCTGACCGCGGGGGAGCGCATCTCGATGGCGCTGCTCGCGATGGCGATCAAGAGCCTCGGGGTCGAAGCGTCCTCGTACACGGGCAGCCAGGCCGGCATGCTCACCGACGCCCAGCACGGCAAGGCCCGCATCGTCGACGTCACCCCGAAGCGCGTGCGTGAGGCGCTCGACGCCGGGCACGTCGCGATCGTCGCCGGCTTCCAGGGCTTCAACCGCACGACGGGCGAGATCACCACGCTCGGCCGCGGTGGCTCCGACACGACGGCCGTCGCCCTCGCCGCGGCGCTCGACGCCGACGTCTGCGAGATCTACACCGACGTCGACGGCATCTTCACCGCCGACCCGCGCGTGGTGCCGAAGGCCAAGAAGGTCGACCGCATCACGAGCGAGGAGATGCTCGAGCTCGCAGCTTCGGGTGCGAAGGTCCTCTACATCCGTGCCGTCGAGTACGCCCGCCGGCACGGGGTCACCCTGCACGTCCGCTCCTCCTTCAGCAACGCCGAGGGAACCATCGTCTACAACCCTGCAGAGGGGGAAACCGTGGAAGAACCGATCATCACCGGCATCGCCGGAGACCTCTCCGAAGGCAAGATCACCGTGGTCGGCGTGCCCGACACCCCGGGCAAGGCGGCGGAGATCTTCACGATCGTCGCCCGCGCCGGCGCGAACATCGACATGATCGTGCAGAACGTGTCGGCGTCGAACGGCCGCACCGACATCTCCTTCACGCTGCCGAAGGACCAGGGACAGAGCGTCCTGACCGCGCTGGGCGTCTCGCAGTCGGACATCGGCTTCGAGGGCATCCAGTACGACGACCAGATCGGCAAGCTCGCCCTGGTCGGCGCCGGCATGCGCACGAACGCCGGGGTCTCGGCGGCGCTCTTCCGCGCCCTGCACGAGGCGTCCATCAACATCGAGATGATCTCCACGTCGGAGATCCGCATCTCGGTCGTCACCCGTGCCGACACCCTCAACGAGGCGATGCGCGTGGTGCACAACGCGTTCGGTCTCGACGCCGACTCCGAGGCCGTCGTCTACGCCGGCACCGGCCGCTGACCCGTCAGGAGCACTGCATGAGCACCCTCACCGTCGCCGTCGTAGGCGCCACCGGCCAGGTCGGCGCCGTGATGCGCCGTCTCCTCGAGGAGCGCGCGTTCCCGGCGGACCGCGTCCGGTTCTTCGCGAGCGCCCGGTCCGCCGGCACGACCCTGCCGTTCCGCGGCGAGGAGATCGTCGTCGAGGACTCCGAGCTCGCCGACCCGTCCGGCATCGACATCGCGCTGTTCTCGGCCGGTGCCACAGCGTCGCGTGCCCTCGCGCCGAAGTTCGCGGCAGCCGGCGCCCTCGTCGTGGACAACTCCAGCGCCTGGCGCATGGACCCGGACGTCCCGCTCGTCGTGAGCGAGGTGAACCCGCACGCCATCGACCAGGCGCCGAAGGGCATCATCGCGAACCCGAACTGCACGACGATGGCGATCATGCCGGTGCTGAAGGTCCTCGACACCGAGGCCGGGCTCCGTCGTCTCGTCGCCACCACGTACCAGGCCGTCTCGGGCTCCGGGCTCGCCGGGGTCGAGGAACTGCTCGGCCAGGCGAAGGCGGCGCTCGAGCAGGACACCGCCGCCCTCACCCACGACGGTTCGGCCGTCACCTTCCCGGAGCCGGTCAAGTACGTCCGGCCGATCGCGTTCGACGTCGTCCCGCTCGCGGGCAGCATCGTCGACGACGGCCTCGGCGAGACCGACGAGGAGAAGAAGCTCCGCAACGAGAGCCGCAAGATCCTCGAGCTCCCGGACCTCCTGGTCGCCGGCACCTGCGTGCGGGTCCCGGTGTTCACCGGGCACTCGATCTCGGTGAACGCCGAGTTCGCCCGTCCGCTCTCCGCCGAGCGTGCTACGGAGATCCTGGCCGACGCCCCGGGCGTCGAGCTTGCGGAGGTGCCCACCCCGCTGCAGGCAGCCGGTCAGGACCCGACCTTCGTCGGCCGCATCCGCGCCGACCAGTCCGCGCCCGAGGGGCACGGTCTGGCGCTGTTCGTCAGCAACGACAACCTGCGCAAGGGTGCCGCGCTCAACGCGGTGCAGATCGCTGAGACGATCGTCGCGCGCCGCACGGTCGCCGCGTAGCGGCCAGTACTGCCAGGAGGCCCGTCCCGCGTCAGCGGGGCGGGCCTCCGCCGTGCGCGGCCCGGCCGGGGCGTGCGCCACGCATGGTGCGACGTTCCGGACAGGGTGCGAGCCTGCACGGCTCCCACGGTGTGCGGAAGCTCGCACGCTGCGGACCGCGGCCTGCGCGTCGGAGGTGGGCCGTGCCTCCAGTCCGTTGTTGGGCCGGTGCACGGCCATGCGCCGCTAGGATCGACGGGTGGCAGTGAAGCAGGTGGACCCCATCGACGTCGTCCTGGTCGGGGGAGGGATCATGAGCGCCACGCTCGGCGCGATCATCCACCGGCTGGAGCCCTCCTGGCGGATCCGCGTCTACGAGCGTCTGGGCACCGTCGCGCAGGAGAGCTCGAACCCGTGGAACAACGCCGGGACCGGGCACTCCGCACTCTGCGAGCTGAACTACACGCCCGAGCTCCCCGACGGCCGCGTCGACATCGCGAAGGCCGTGACGGTCAACGAGCAGTTCCAGGTGTCCCGACAGTTCTGGTCGTTCCTCGTCGAGACGGGTGCGCTGCCCGAGCCCTCGAACTTCATCAACCCGACCCCGCACATCTCGTTCGTGTGGGGTGCCGACAACGTCGAGTACATGCGCAAGCGGTACGAGGCGATGAAGGACCACCCGCTGTTCGCCGGCCTCGAGTTCTCCGACGACCCCGCACAGATCCGGAAGTGGGCGCCGGCGCTCATCCCGGGTCGCAAGAAGGACCAGCCGATCGCGGCGACGTACTCGGCGGCGGGCTCCGACGTCGACTTCGGTTCGCTGACCCGGCAGCTGTTCGACCAGCTCGAGATCGACGGTGTCGAGTTCGAACCGTCGCACCAGGTCACGAACCTGACCCGGTCGAAGGTCAGCGACGGCTGGGTCCTCGACGTCCGCAACGACGTGGGCCGGTCGACGCAGCGGATCGCCGCGAAGTTCGTCTTCGTCGGTGCCGGTGGCGGTGCCCTGCACCTGCTGCAGAAGTCCGGGATCCCCGAGATCCGCGGTTACGGCGGGTTCCCGGTGTCGGGGGAGTTCCTCCGCACCGACGACCCCGAGGTCGTGCAGAAGCACTCGGCGAAGGTCTACGGCAAGGCCAGTGTCGGTGCGCCGCCGATGTCGGTGCCGCACCTCGACACCCGCATCGTCGACGGCAACGCCTCGCTGATGTTCGGCCCGTACGCCGGGTTCAGCCCGAAGTTCCTGAAGCAGGGTTCGCTGCTCGACCTGTTCAAGTCGATCCGGCCGCACAACCTCCGCCCGATGCTGAGCGTCGCGTTCTCGAACTTCGACCTCGTCCGCTACCTCATCGGCCAGCTGCTCGCGTCGAAGCAGACGAAGTTCGACGCGCTGCGCGACTTCATGCCGAGCGCGGAGCCGGAGAACTGGCACCGCATCACGGCCGGGCAGCGTGTCCAGGTCATCAAGCCGGACAAGGAAAAGGGCGGCGTCCTGCAGTTCGGGACCGAGGTCATCACCGCGGCGGACGGTTCCGTGGCGGGGCTCCTCGGAGCCAGCCCGGGCGCGTCCACTGCCGTCCCGATCATGTTCGGCCTGCTGCGGAAGTGCTTCCCCGACCGCTGGGACCGCTGGGAGGAAGCCGTCCGCGTGATGGTGCCGACCTACGGGCAGGACCTGGGGAACGACGCGGAACTCGCCGACCAGACCCTGGAGCGCACCGCGAAGGTCCTCGGACTGCACCACTGACCCACCCCCGCTTGCAGGTCGTTCGAACATGTGTTCGAATGACTGCATGCGATGGAGTGGGCAGGCGCTCGACGCCTCGCGGAGCGATGCGCTCCCTGGGCTCGAGTCGAACAGCGGGTTCGTCCGCAGTGTGACGACCCCGGAGTTCGCCGGTGTGACCTTCCACGAGGTCCTGGCGAAGAGTGCGCTGAACCGAGTCCCGGCGGCGGACGGCAGCGGCACGTACGGGTGGACGATCAACCCGTACCGCGGGTGCAGCCACGCGTGCGTGTACTGCTTCGCTCGGCCGACGCACACCTACCTGGAGTTCGACGGCGGGGCGGACTTCGACCAGCAGATCGTCGTGAAGACGAACGTGGCCGACGTGCTCCACCGGGAGCTCACGAAGCCGACCTGGGATCGCCACCCGGTAGCGCTCGGCACGAACACCGACCCGTACCAGCGCGCCGAGGGCAAGTACCGGCTGATGCCGGGCGTCATCCGCGCGCTGGCCGACTCCGGCACCCCGTTCAGCATCCTGACGAAGGGCACGCTGCTCCGCCGGGACATCCCGCTGCTGGTCGAGGCAGCGCGGTCCGTGCCGGTCGACCTGGCGATGTCGATCGCTGTGTACGACGACGAACTGCAGCAGCAGGTCGAGCCGGGCACCCCGACGACGGCTGCGCGGCTGGCGACGGTGCGGGCCATCCGGGACGCCGGCCTCGACTGCTCGGTGTTCCTGATGCCGGTGCTCCCGTACATCACGGACACCCGGGCGCATCTCGACGACGCGATCGGACGGGCCGCCGCGGCCGGGGCGACGAGCGTCATGTACTCCGCGCTGCACCTGCGGCCCGGGGTGAAGCCGTGGTGGTTCGAGTGGCTCGGGCGCACCCGACCGGACCTGGTGCAGCGGTACCGCTCGATGTACCTCGACAACACCTACGCCCCGAAGGACTACCGGCGGTGGCTGGCCGAACGGGTGCGGCCGATCCTCCGGGCCCACGGGCTCGGACTCGGCCGTGTCGACCCGGCGACGGGGTCGATGGGCTTCTCCAACCGCGCGGGGGACCGACCCACGGCCGTGCAGCTGGACGACGGCACGGAGCAGTCGACTCCCGCGACCTCGCCGCTGAAGCGCGCCGATCCGGGGTACGACCGTCGACTCACCCCGCGCCGACCGGAGGACGCCGTGCCGACGCTGTTCTGAGATGCCTCGGCTCGGTGCGGTTCCTGAGTACCCGTCGGTCCGTGTTCGGGGGACACCACGGAACGCAGAAGTGCCGGTAACATCGAGCGGGTCGCCGAACGCCCCGTCGAACGGGGTACACGATCACGCTGACGGTGGTTGGATCGTGGGCGTCGTACCCGCTCGTCCGGAAGGTCCCCACACCCGTGCTCGGCATCCCCACGCACCTCGCTCCGCGAGTCAACGCGTGGTCGACCGTGCGGGCCT
The DNA here is from genome assembly GCF_040544915.1 of Curtobacterium sp. 1544. NCBI lineage: Bacteria > Bacillati > Actinomycetota > Actinomycetes > Micrococcales > Microbacteriaceae > Curtobacterium > Curtobacterium sp. 1544. The sequence continues at coordinate 31,286 of NZ_JBEPKX010000008.1, read as the reverse complement.
TCCACGCGGCAGCCATCGGGTCGCTCGCGGCCGCCGCCGTCGCCCTGCTCCTCTTCCGACTGGCCGACCCCGACGTCCGCGTGGTCGGAGCTGTCCTGGCGCTGGTCCCGATGCTCGGCATGATCGCGGTGCACGTGCAGTTCGGCACGTGGCGCTCAGCGGTCGCGTTCCTCGTCGTCGGTGGCGTCTGCGCGTGGTGGTTCGCCGTCGTGGTGCAGCGTGAGGTCCCGGCCGGGTGGGTCGTGTCCTACCTGCTGTCCCTGTCCGTCATCCCCTTGGTGCTCGTCGGTGGTGCGGGTGCCGTCGCGGGACGGGTCGCGATGTGGTCGATCGCGGGCTTCCTGGTCGGCCGTGTCGCGACGTCGATCGCCATCCTGCAGGCCGGCGGGTCGTCGCACCCGCTCGTGCTCGCGTGGGTGACGCTGGCGTTCGTCATCGCCCTCGTCCTGTTCACGAGCCGCAACACCGCGCGCTCCGAGCGGGTCCAGCCCGAGCTGCTGCGTTCGGCGCGTGAGGAGCACGTCTCCGCCTACCGCGCCGGTGTCGAGGCCGAGGCGGCCGCGATCCTGCACGACACGGTCCTGAACCACCTCGGTGCGATCGCACTGGCGCCGGACGGGCCGATGGACCCGCAGCTGGCCCGGACGGTCGAGGCCGACGTCGCGATGCTCATCGGCAAGGAGTGGCTCGCGCCCGCCGGGCGGCAGTCCGGCCCGGAGTCGGGTGTCGCGGTCCGGGCGTTCGAGCACATGGTCGACGACCACCGCGACCACGGGCTCGACGTGACGGTCACGGGCGACCCCGCGGCGCTGAGTCGACTCGACCAGGCGGCGATGACGGCGGTCCTCCGGGCCGTCGGGCAGTGCCTGGCGAACGTCCGGAAGCACGCGGACACCGATGCCGCCGAGGTCAGCGTGTTCGACGACGGCGCCGCCTGCACGGTCATGGTCGTCGACGACGGACGCGGGTTCGACGAATCGGCGACGAGTCCGGACCGGATGGGCCTGCGCGGGTCCGTCCGGGAGCGCATCGGCCGTGTCGGCGGTGACGTGCAGGTCTGGTCGTCACCGGGGTCCGGCACGAGCGTGATGATGACGGTTCCGTACGGCGCGGTGACGGGGACGATCCCCACCGTGGCCCCGGACGGATCGGGGGTGCACCGGTGAGGGCCCGCACGGAGGGGCCGCGCACGGCGCAGCAGTACGACCCGCTCGGAGCGATGGGATCGCGCCCGCTCGCGATCGTGCTCGGCGCGTGCGGTGTCCTCTGGGCACTGCTCGTGTCCGTCTTCGGCCGTGACGTCGCCGGCAGCCCGACGTTGAGCGCGCTCACCGTGCTGCTCGTCGCGGCCTCGGGCACGGTCGTCTTCGTCGCGTCGAGTCCGTTCCGTGCCCCGTTCCCGCGGTGGGCGTTCGTCCTGCACGTGGCGCTCCTCGCCACCGCCACCGTCACGAGTGTCGCGGCGCAGTGGGGACCCGACCGCAGCGCCCTGAACGACTTCATGTCCCTGCTGACGGCGACCGGCATCGTGATGACCGCCCCGTACCGGCCGTGGACCGACCTGACCGTGGGCGGCATCGTCCTGGCCGTCGTCGCCGGCGCGTCGTGGGGCATCGGCGCCGCCGCGTTCCCGCACCACGTCCCGATCGGCGTCGCCGGGTTCCTGGCGGCGGCGCCGACGCTCGTGCTCACGGCGGCGTCCGCGGTGTTCGCCTGGACGTTCGCGGGGCTCGCCGAGCGCGTGCAGATCCGTGCCGGGTCGTACTCGGTCGAGCGTGCGGAGCGGGACGGCATCGCCGAGAGCGTGCAGCGGGACCGTTCGACGATCCTGGCGCGGGACGTCGCGCCGTTCCTCGCCGAGCTCCGGACGCGCGAGGTCATCACCGACGCCGACCGTGCCCGGGCCCGGGAGATCGCGGACGGGATCCGGCGCTCGATGGTCGCCGACGCCGACCGGACCTGGTTCGAGCACGCGGTGACCGCGGACGGCGGGGGAGCCGCCGTCGTGGACGACCCGGACGGCCTCATCGCGACGCTCGACGCCGACCAGCGCACCGTCGTCCGGACGTTCCTGCGTGCGGCACTCCGTGCGACCACCGTCGACCCCGCCGGCTTCCGCGCGACGATCGGTCGTGCCCCGGACACGACCGACCGGGTGGCCGTCTCGATCGACCTCGCCGTCGCCGACTCCGACGTCGGCATCCACCGCGCCTTCGACCCGTACTTCGCGGTCCTCCGCGTGACGTTCCCCGACCTGGACGTCGCGGTCCGACCCTCCGCCCTCGCACTAAGGTTCTCCTATGACCAGCACTGACCCGAGCCGGATCACGGATGGCATGCCGGCCATCCCGAACCCGGGGACACGACGCGTGCGGCTGGCGATCCTCGACGACCACGAGGTGCTGTTGGACAGCCTGTCGAGCTGGATCGCGGTGAACGCCTTCGACTTCGACCTGGCGCTGACGGCCCACACGTGGCTCGAGATGGTGCACAGCGAGAACTTCCCGACCGACCTGGTGTTCCTGGACTTCCAGCTCAAGGAACCCGTCTCGATCGAGGCCCGGGTGCGCACCTGCCGCGCGGCCGGAGCGAAGGTCATCGTGTTGTCGAGCGTCGACAGCCGGGAGTCCCGCGACCGCGCCCTGGCCGCCGGCGCCGCTGCCTTCCTGTCGAAGTCGCTGCCGATGCGTGAGGTCATGGACGTCGCGCGCGAGATCATGGGCGTCGCCCGGGACACCCCGCCGCAGCGCGACTGGCGTCCGCTGCCGACCGGGGCGAACGCGCACCAGCGGCCGAAGCTCAGCCACGGCGAGGAAGAGGCGCTGCGCCTGTACGTGTCGGGGTACTCGACGAACGAGGTCGCCGCGCAGATGAACGTGCAGTACGAGACCGCGAAGACCTACCTCCGGCGCGTCCGTGAGAAGTACAGCAAGGTCGGTCGTCCGGCGTCGAAGAAGTCCGACCTGATCCGTCGCGCGGCCGAGGACGGGTTCCTCGCGTAGTGGCGAAGCTCTACTTCCGCTACGGCGCGATGAACAGCGGCAAGAGCACCGGGCTGCTGCAGGCGGCCTACAACTACGAGGAGCGCGGTCACCGGGTCCTGCTCGCGAAGCCGTCGGTGGACACCAAGGGCGACCGTGAGATCGTCTCCCGGCTGGGTGTCACGCGCACTGTCGACATCGTGTTCACGCCCGGTGCCGACGTCCGGTCCGCCGTCACCGCGGCGGGTGCCGTCGACCCGGAGTCCGGCCGGCTCGACGGCATGGTCCGGCCCGTCAGCTGCGTGCTGGTGGACGAGGCGCAGTTCCTCACGCCGCGACAGGTCGACGACCTGCTCCGCATCGCCGTCCTCGACGAGGTCCCGGTGATCGCGTACGGCATCCGTACCGACTTCCGCACCGAGGCGTTCCCCGGCAGCGCCCGCCTGCTCGAGGTCGCGCACTCGCTCGAGGAGCTCAAGACCATCTGCCGCTGCGGCCGCAAGGCGGTCTTCAACGCCCGCAAGGTCGACGGCCGGTTCGTCTTCGACGGTTCACAGGTGGCGATCGACGGCGTCGACGTCACCTACGAGTCGCTCTGCGCCAACTGCTACCTGACGGAGTCCGGCGGCCGCCTCGACGGCGACTGACGGGTCCGCCGGGTCGCGTCGTGCAGACGCGACCGTCTGGCGGCCTGGAGGCACGGTGCGGGCCCGCCCCGCGCCTCCCGGCCGGTGGGTGGTGCGGAATGCACGTGCGTCGGGTGGCGTTGGTGACCACATGAGCGACGCTTCCGTGCACCTGTCCGTCCTCGATCTGGCCACACGCGAGTACGGCCAGTCCAACACCGAAGCCCTGCAGGGCTCCATCGACATGGCGGTGCACGCCGAGAAGCTCGGCTACGAGCGCTTCTGGGTCGCCGAGCACCACGGCATGCCGGGCATCACCTCGTCCGCGCCGGCGGTGCTCCTGAGCGCCGTGGGGGCCGCGACGTCCACGATCCGCATCGGCTCCGGCGGCGTGATGCTGCCGAACCACGCTCCGCTCGTCGTCGCGGAGCAGTTCGGCACCCTGCGCGCGCTGTACGGCGACCGGGTCGACCTCGGCCTCGGTCGTGCGCCGGGGACCGACGGGGCGACCGCGATGGCGCTGCGCCGGACCGACCGTCTCGACGTCGACGACTTCCCGGACCGGCTCGCCGACCTCATCGGGTTCTTCACCGGGATGGACGAGTCGAACCCGCTCGCACGGATCCGTGCGGTGCCCGGGTACGGGGACGTGCCGGAGTTCTGGCTGCTCGGGTCCTCCGGGTACAGCGCGCAGGTCGCCGGAGCACTCGGTGTCTCGTTCGCCTTCGCGCACCACTTCGCGTCGGACAACACCGAGGCGGCGCTCGCGCTGTACCGCGACTCGTTCCGGCCGTCGCGCTTCCGGCAGACACCGAACGCCCTGATCGGCGTGCAGGTCGTCACCGACGAGGACCCGGCCGTCGTCGACGAGCAGAGCGCTCCCGGCATGATCTCCTTCATCCGGATGCGGCAGGGTGCGAAGCCCGAGCCGGTGTCGATGGAGGAAGCACGGGCGTACGAGTTCAGCGACCTCGAGCGCCGCTTCATCGCGGCGCGCACGGAGCGGCAGGCCTACGGGAACGCCGACCAGGTCGCGACGAAGATCAACGCCCTGGTCGAATCGACCGGCGCGGACGGCGTGATCGTCGCTCCGGGGGCTGCGCAGGCGCGGTACCGGCACCAGGCGCTGGACGTCGTCGCGGGCCTGCACGCCGAAGGGCGCCTCGTGCGTGCCGGGGCGGGCGCGTCGGTCTGACGCGTCGTCGTCCCGTCGCGTCGTCGTCCTGTCCCGTCGTCGTCCTTCGAGTGAGCAGGAATCGTCGGGTCGCCGCACGGCTCTCGACGATTTCTGCTCCGTCGACGCCAGCGCGGGCCGGCGTCCCGACCTAGGCGAGGAGGCCGAGCCGAGTCGCGGTGGCGATCGCGGCCACGCGGGACCCCACGTCGAGCTTCCGGAAGACGTTGTAGACGTGCCGCTTGACCGTGCCCACGGCGAGCCCCAGGTCTGCGGCGATCTCGGCGTTGGACCGAGCGGACGCGATGAGCCGCAGGACCTCGAGTTCGCGGTCGCTGAGAGGTGAGCCCGCGCGGGCCTCGGTGACGAGGTCGATCGGGAACGTGACCGGTGCCGCATCGGTGCTCGTCGCTCGGACGATCCGGTCGACGAGCTCCCGGCTCGGGGTGTCCTTCGTGACGAAGTCCACCGCGCCGGCGTCGAGGAGCGCCCGGCGCAGCACGGCGTCGCGGTGCATGGTCAGCACGACGACGGCGATGCCCGGGTGGTTCCGACGCACCGTGGCGATGGTCGTCCGCGCCGGGGGACCGTCGAGCTCCACGTCGAGCAGCAGGACGTCGATGGCCGGGGCCTCGGGGGAGTCGAGCACGTCGGCGGGCCGCTCACCGTGCGCCACGACGCGGATGGTCGGCACCGACGACAGGATCGTTGCGAGGCCCTCGCGGAAGAGTCGGTGGTCGTCGACGATCGCGACGTGCGTGATGCCGGTCACAGTGCTCCGATCGGGATGGTGAGCCGGACGGTGGTGCCGTGCCCCGGGGTGCTCTCGACGGCGAGCACCGCCCCGATGAGGCCGGCTCGCTCGCGCATCGTCAGCTGCCCGAGCCGACCGTCGGCCGTTGCCGTGGTGTCGAAGCCGGGGCCGTCGTCGGAGACCGTCGCCGTGACTGCCCGCTCTGACCAGGCGAACTCCACCGTGGCCGTCGACCCGGACGCGTGCTTCCGCCAGTTCGTCAGCGCCTCGAGCAGGATCGTGAGGGCCTCCTCGGCCTTCCAGTTCGGCAGCGTCACGGGCGTACCGGAGGACCTGATCGCGACGGCGCTCTCGGCGGGGAACAGGTCGCGTGTGTGCCGGGCGAGCGCGGCGTCGAGCAGGTCGTCGCCGACCCGCGCGTGCAGCGAGACCGCGAGGTCCTGCACCTCGCCGAGGGCACCGCGCAGCAGCCGTGCGGCGTCCTCGAGCTGCGTCGTCCGCTCGGGCGCCGGGGGATCGGTGAGCAGGGTGAGGTCGACCCGCTGGAGCCCCGCGAGGATGCCGTGCGCGACCCGGTCGTGCAGGTCCCGGGCGATCTGCGTCCGGGAGTCCATGTGCGCCGTCGTGACGCGCTGCCGCAGCGCTTCCGTGTAGGCGATGGCCCCGGCGGGGAAGCGGCTCCAGATGCCGGCGTGGAGCGCTCTGGTGGCACGGAGGACGTCGGTCGTGCTCGATGCTCCGACCTCGTCGACGAACACTGGCAGGTAGGCGTCGAAGAGGACCTCTGCCGCGAGCATCGCGCCGGCCGGGTGCTGGGCGTGCTCGGCGTGCAGTGCTCCGGTCGCGAGGTGCGCGGGGTCGAGGTACGAGTCGCTCACGACACTCGACTCGGCGCCGGCGGCGTAGCGCTCGTGGGCCTCGGCGACCATCGACGTGACGTTCTCGAGCAGGCTCTGGGCCATCACGGGGTCGTCGGCGAGTTCGGGGAAGCGCGCACCGATCTGCGCGAGGACGGAGGCGAGCGGTGCGGGGATGTCCATGGCGGATCGAGCGTATCCCGATCGCCGCAGGTGCCATCGGGTGGCGACGCTGGATGGGCCTGCGGACACATGCGCCGCGACGGTAAAGCAGAAGGCCCCGGTTCCGGAGAACCAGGGCCTTCTTCTGTACTGTCTCAACACAGTGTCGGGGTGACAGGATTTGAACCTGCGACCTCCTCGTCCCGAACGAGGCGCGCTACCAAGCTGCGCCACACCCCGCGGTGTGATCGCTCCGTGGCCGGAGCAACCCCAGAAGTCTATCCGATGATCAGGTGTGCTGGTGACCATCGAGCGAACTCCCGGGCGCGTCGCCCCGTGGGATCAGTCGGTGCGGGCGGTCAGCGTGACGACCACTGCCTCGGGACGGCACGAGAACCGCACCGGCGCGTAGATCGACGTGCCGATGCCCGCCGAGACCTCGAGCCACGACCAGTGCCCACGGTGCTGCCACTTGTGGAGACCACTGACGTAGCGGCGCGGCAGGTCGCTGTTCGTCACGAGCGCCCCGACGCCCGGCACCTGGACCTGGCCGCCGTGGGTGTGCCCGGCGAAGACGATGTCGGCACCCTGGGTCACGAAGGCGTCGAGCACACGGCGGTACGGCGCGTGGGTGACGCCGATGGCGACGGGGGAGGGGCCGTCCTCGTCCTCCGACCACGGCACCTCGCCGCGCATCTCGTCGACGTTCGTCGGCAGGAGGTCGAGGCGGTCCCAGCCGCGGTGGGCGTCGGACGTGCCGAAGAGCTCGAAGCGGGAGCCCTTGAGTTCGATCGCGCGCGCCTGGTCGTTGAGGTCGAGCCACCCGAGCGACTCGAAGAACGCCGTCTGCCGGTCGATGTCGAGCTCGACCGGTCGGCGCTCCGAGTGCATCTTGCTCGGGCCGGAGAAGTACTTGAACGGGTTGCGCGGCGACGGACCGTAGAAGTCGTTCGACCCGTGCGCGAACGCACCGGGGACGCCGCGGAACGGTTCCAGCGCGTACTCCACCGCGGCGTTCGCGGTGGGGTGCCCGAGGTTGTCGCCGGTGTTCACGATGAAGTCCGGCTCGACCAGGCTGAGGTCGCGAAGCCACTGCTGCTTGTCGGCCTGCCACGGTGCCATGTGGATGTCCGACAGGTGCAGGACGACGACGTCACGCGACCCCGGCGGCAGCACCGGGACGGTCTCCCAGCGGATGCCGAACCGGCGCCGCTCGACGAGCGACCCCCACGCCGCCGTGGCGGCACCGACGGCCGCGCCCGCTGCGAGGACCCCGAGCGCGGCGCGACCGCGGGTCACTTGCAGTCCTTGGGCGCCTTGCCGTTCTTGTCGCCGTACAGCGTCAGCGTGATCGTCGTGTCCTTGCCGGCGTTCGTGTGGATTCCGGGGTCGACGGACGCGACGACGCACTCGCGATCGCCGCCGCCCTTGACGTAGTTCTCACCGATGGCGACGTTCGCGAAGCCCACCTGCGACAGCTGTGCGCGGGCGTCGGCCAACGTCTTGTTCGTCACCTCGGGGACCTGCAGCTGCGAGCCGTCCGACGTGTACACCGTGACGCTCGAACCGCTCGACAGCAGCGAGTCCGCGGACGGCGAGGTCGAGGTGACCGTGCCGGCGGCCTGTGCACCGGGCTGTGCGCCACCGTCGACGTAGGTGAAGCCGGCAGCGGCGAGGGCGGCCTTGGCATCGGCGGCGCTCTTGCCCGTGACGTCCGGGACGGCCTTGCTGTTGCCACGGAGTGCTGACGGCGACGGGTCCGTGAACGGGCCGGCCGGGTACAGGGCGTTCAGCGGGGCCTGCGCCTTCTGCCATGCGTAGGCACGGTATGCCGCGTACGTGCCGCTCACGCCGTTGCTGTAGTGGCGGAGGTTGGTCTTACCGCCGTCGGTGTTGCCCTGCCAGTACGCGGTCGCGACACGCGAGCTGCCGCCGACGAGCCAGATCTGGTCGGCGTCGTCGGTGGTGCCGGTCTTGCCGAACAGCTGCGTGCCGTCGGGCGTCTGGGCGCCGACCGCCGTACCGACCGAGATGGTGCGCTTCATGGCGTAGACGGCCGACTGCGCCACGGACGGGTCGACGACCTGCTTGCAGCTCTTCGGCTGGCCGCCCAGGCTCTTGCCCTCGGCGTTGGTCACGTTGTCGATCGCGATCGGGGCGCAGTACGTGCCGTTGTTCGCGATGCCGGCGTACGCGGCGGCCATCGTCAGCGGCGCGATGTTGTTCGTGCCGAGGATGGAGGACGGGTACGAGTTCAGCTCGGTCTTGTCGTCACCCGAGTGCACGCCGAAGTCCTCGGCGGTCTGCTTGATGTCGCAGAGGTCGAGCTTCGCGCCCATGGAGGCGAACGCGGCGTTCACCGAGGCGGCCGTGGCGGCGATGACGGTGAAGTTGCCCTTCTCGCCAGCGGAGTCGTTCTTCGGCGCCCAGTTCGTGTACGTCGGCTCGCCGCAGTGCTGCCACACGGGGGTGTTGTGCGGCGTGCCGTTGACGACCTCGTTCAGACCGTGCCCGGCCTTGAGCCAGTCGAGCAGCGTGAAGACCTTGTACGTCGAGCCGACCTGGAAGCCGATGCCGCCGCCGTACTTCTTGTCGACGCTGTAGTTGATGGACGTGGACGTCGGCGGGGACTTCAGGGACTGGTCGTAGTCCTTGTTCTGCGCCATCGTCAGGATGCGGCCGGAGCCGACCTCGACCGAGTCGAGCGCCGCACCGAGCTTGAAGGCGGTCTCCGCCTTGTTGTCGTAGGTGTTGAGCACCTGCTTCTGCTGGGCGTTCGCGTCGATGTCGAGCGTGGTCTGGATCTTGTAGCCGCCGTTGCGCCAGGCGGTGTTGCGTTCCTTCGCCGTGGCGCCGAGCTGGGACATCTCCTTGACGACCTGCACCGCGTAGTCGCAGAAGAACTGCGAGCCGTCACCGACGGAGGCCTTGCAGCCCTGCGACGGCTCGGTCAGGTGGACGTAGTCCTTCGGGTTCGAGGCGACCGCCTGGTCGTACTCGGCCTTCGTCAGGTGCTTCTGCGCGTACATCGACTTGAGGATGACGTTCCGGCGAGCGACGTTGGCGTCGTAGTACTTCGGGTTCGACAGGTTGCGCGTGTTCGGGGACTGCACGATCGCGAGGATCGAGGCGGCCTCGGCCGGGGTGAGGTCGGTCGCGCTCTTGTTGTAGTAGTGCTGCGCGGCGGCCTGCACGCCGTAGGTCTGGTCGCCGAAGTACGCGATGTTGAGGTACCCGGTGAGGATCTCCTTGTGGGTGTACTTCTTCGCGAGGCCGATCGCGAGCTTCATCTCCTCGAGCTTGCGGGGGATGGTCTGCTCGACCGCGTCGTTGTAGGCCTTGAGGCGCTCTTCCTGCGTGGGGAGCTCGAGCGCCTGGTTCATCTTGATGTTGCGGACGAGCTGCATCGTCAGCGTCGAGCCACCACCGGACTCACCGAGCCCACCGGCGAGCGACCCCACGCCTGCGCGGACGAGCGAGGTCATGTCGACGCCGCCGTGGTCGTAGAAGCGCTTGTCCTCGCCGTCGATCGCCGCGTTCTTCAGCTGGTCGCTGATCTGGTCGAACTTGAGCTCCTGGCGGTTCTGGTCGTAGACCGTCGCGAAGTGCACGCTCTTGCCGCCCTGGTACGCGTACAGCTCGTTGCGCTGCGGGAGGTCACCGATCTCGATGTACTCCGGCAGGGACTCGAACACGCCGATCGTGGACGTCGTCGTGACACCGGCCACCGCGATCGCGGGGGTGACACCGATCGTGACGAGCAGACCGGCGAGCACACTGAAACCGACGAAACCGACGAAGGCGCCGACTGCAGAGACGGGCTTGGTCCGCGAGGCAGACGTCTTCTGGGCAGACATAGGATGCAGCCTAAACGACACCGCCGACTGAAAGGCTGGCAAGGATCTCCATGACTCGCTGGGAATACCTCACGACCCCGTTGATCATCCACAACACCACCGCCATCCTCAACAACTTCGGGGACGAGGGCTGGGAACTCGTCCAGGTCGTCACCGGCCCCGAGGGCGGCTTGGTCGCCTACCTGAAGCGCCCGAAGGCCGACGCGTGAGCGTCGCGGACCGGCTCGCCGAGCTCGGCCTGACGATCCCGGCGGTCGCGGCACCGGTCGCGGCGTACGTGCCGGCCGTCGTCACCGGCAAGTACGTCTACACGGCCGGCCAGCTGCCGTTCGTGGACGGTGCACTGCCGGTGACGGGCAAGGTCGGCGCGACCGTCGACGCCGAGACCGCGACGGCCGAGGCCCGGACCGCCGCGCTGAACGCCCTCGCGGCCGTGCAGTCCGTGGCCGGCTCGCTCGACCGCGTCGCGCGGGTCGTCAAGGTGACGGTCTTCGTCGCGAGCGACCCGACCTTCACCGGCCAGCCGGGCGTCGCCAACGGCGCGTCCACCCTGGTCGGCGAGGTCTTCGGCGATGCCGGCGTCCACGCGCGGAGCGCGGTGGGCGTCGCGGTGCTCCCGCTGGACGCGCCGGTCGAGGTCGAGCTGGTGGTGGAACTCGCCGACTGACGGACCGTCAGCAGCGCACGTCACGTGAGCCGCGCCTCCAGTCAGTCCGGACTGGAGGCGCGGCTCGCGTCGTTCCCGCTACATGAGTTCCGCGATGGTCGCCATGATCGTCGGGTCGGCCAGCGTCGTCGTGTCGCCGATGCGGCGGCCCTCGGCCGCGTCGCGCAGCAGCCGCCGCATGATCTTGCCGGAGCGCGTCTTGGGCAGCTCCGGGACGATCACGACCTGGCGTGGCTTCGCGATCGCACCGATCCGCTTGCCGACCCAGTTGCGGAGTTCCGTCGACGCCGACTCGCGGTCGACGTCGGCCGCCGCCTCGGCGGTCAGGATGACGTAGGCGACGACGGCCTGCCCGGTGGTCTCGTCGGCGGCACCGACGACGGCGGCCTCGGCGACGCCCTCGTGTCCGACGAGTGCCGACTCGATCTCCGCCGTCGACAGGCGGTGTCCCGACACGTTCATGACGTCGTCGACGCGGCCCTGGATCCAGATGTCGCCCTGTCCGTCGAGCCGCGCACCGTCGCCGGCGAAGTACCGTCCGGGGAAGCGTGACCAGTACGTCTCGACGAAGCGGTCCGGATCGCCCCAGATGCCGCGTGCCATCGACGGCCACGGCTCGGTGATGGTGAGGTAGCCGCTCTCGCCGGGATCGGCGCGGTTGCCGTCGTCGTCGACGATCTCGGCGACGATGCCGGGCAGCGGCGTCTGGGCGGCGCCCGGCTTGAGCTTCGTGACGCCGGGCAGGGCGGAGATCATGATCGCGCCCGTCTCGGTCTGCCACCACGTGTCGACGATGGGCGTGCGGTCGTGGCCGATGACCTGGCGGTACCAGTTCCAGGCCTCGGGGTTGATCGGCTCGCCGACGCTGCCGAGCAGTCGGAGGGTCTCGAGGCTGCGGGCCTTCGGGATCTCGCGGCCGGCCTTCATCGCTGCGCGGACCGCCGTCGGCGCGGTGTACAGGACGGTGACGCCGTAGGAGTCGACGATGTCCCACCAGCGACCGGGCTTCGGCTCGTCGGGTGTGCCTTCGTAGAGCACCTGCGTCACGCCGTTGGCCAGGGGGCCGTAGACGACGTACGAGTGCCCGGTGATCCAGCCGATGTCGGCGGTGCACCAGTAGACGTCCTTCTCCGGGTGCATGTCGAACACGTTCTTGTGCGTGTACGCCGCCTGCGTCAGGTACCCGCCGGAGGTGTGCACGATGCCCTTCGGCTTCCCGGTGGTCCCCGAGGTGTACAGGATGAAGAGGGGGTTCTCGGCCGGGAACGCCTGCGCCTCGTGGGTGGCGTCCGCCTTCGCCAGTTCGTCGTGCCACCAGAGGTCGCGGTCGTTCCACGCGATCTCGTTGCCGCCGCGTTTGACGACGAGCACGTGCTCGACGCTCTCGGTTCCATCGCCCTCGAGCGCTTCGTCGACCGCGGGCTTGAGTGCCGACACCGCGCCTCGGCGCCAGCCGCCGTCGGCCGTGACCACGAGCTTCGCGCCGGCGTCCTCGATGCGGGCGCGGAGACTCTCGGCGCTGAACCCGCCGAACACGACGGAGTGCACGGCGCCGATCCGGGCGACGGCGAGCATCGTCACGACGGCCTCCGGGATGAGCGGCAGGTAGACGACGACCCGGTCGCCGTGCCCGACGCCGAGGTCGGTGAGCATGTTCGCGGCGCGCTGGACCTCGGCGGTGAGTTCGGCGTAGGTGATCCGGCGGGTGTCGCCGGGCGCGCCCTCGAAGTGGATCGCGACACGGTCACCGTTGCCGGCCCGGACGTGGCGGTCGAGGCAGTTCTCCGCGACGTTGAGCGTGCCGTCGGCGAACCACTTCGCGAACGGGGCGTCGGACCAGTCGAGGGTCTGCGTGAACGGCGTGCGCCAGTCGAGCAGGGTGCGGGACTGCTCGGCCCAGAACGCCTCCCGGTCGGACGCCGCCGCCTCGTGGAGGTCCTCGCCGGCCACCGCGTCGGCCACGAACTCGGGCGACGGCGGGAAGGTCGCGGGGTCCTCGCTGCCTCCGTCGTGGCGGGGGTCGGTCTGGGTCGGAGCGGACATCGATGTCCTTTCGCGTCGTTGCGGCAGGGGTGCAGTCGGAGAATACCCCTCGGGTCGGGGCCGGTGCGGTCGCGTGTCGCCCGCGTCGGAGACGAGCGGCACGCCCGGAAGTCGTGTCGGGGGTTGCCGAGCAGGGGTGATCGTGGGGTACAGTAGATCCCGCTGGACTCGTTTCCGGCGGCAACGGTTCGGATTCCCCCCAATCCACCGATGTCAAGGCGGCACCTGTTCCCCCCAACCGGTGCCGCCTCTTCTGTTTTCCGGACCCGGTCGTCGTGTCGCCGGTCGTTCTGCACCGCATCATCCGGCCTCGATCCGCACGGGTACGCCGAACGGTGGACAGACCTGTCCATGCTCTTGCATGCATCTGTCCGGTGTCGCGGTCCCGCTTTGTTGCGTTCGCCAACTGTGACGACCCCCGTCGTTCCCCGCTCCGGCGCACGTGGACGGTCAGACACCGAGCGGGGTACGGGTTTGTGCTTCGGGGTACAAAACGGTCCGCTGCTGTGCGCTCCGGGACCCTCTCCACCGCTCGCGGTCGCATCCGGCGCGTTGCGGCGGCGGTCCCTACTGTCTCCTCTCATGCACCGACACCGGGCCCACACTCCGTTCCTGCCCGGCACCGCGTCGCCGGCGCGACGCCGCGACGTGTCCGCCGCCGACTTCGAGGAACTCGCCGCACTGGTCGGCGACGCGGCCGTCACCGACGTGCTCGTGGTCGGCGGGACGGGCACGTGGGTGGACCGGGGGAGCGGTCTCGAGCGGGCTGGACCCGAACTCCCCGAATCCCGCGTCCGGGAGCTCGCGACGGAACTCGTCGCACGCGGGGGCCGGCACGTCGACGAGACCACGCCGTGCGTCGACGTCCGCCACGGTGACGGCATCCGCGTCCACGTCGTGCTCGCACCGGTGTCGGTCGGCGGCACCGCGGTGTCCATCCGGCTGCCCCGCCAGGCGCCGCCCACCCTGTCGTCCCTCGAACGCTCCGGCACCTTCGCGCGCGTCCCGCGGTCGGTCGTCGAACGCGCCGTCGAGCGGCGCCGCAACGTGCTCGTCACGGGAGCGACCGGCAGCGGCAAGACCACGATGCTCGCGGCGATGCTCGGTGCCGTGCCGCACGACGAGCGCATCGTGACGGTCGAGGACGTCGCCGAACTCCGCATCGAGCACCCGCACGTCGTCCGGCTCGAGGCTCGGCAGGCCAACGCCGAGGGTGCCGGCGCGCTCGGCCTCGACCGTCTCGTTCGGGAGGCCCTGCGCATGCGTCCGGACCGGATCGTGGTGGGGGAGTGCCGTGGTGCCGAGGTCCGGGAACTCCTGTCAGCGCTCAACACCGGGCACGACGGCGGCGCGGGCACCGTGCACGCGAACGGACTCGGCGACGTCGCCGCCCGGCTGGAGGCGCTCGGCGCCCTCGCCGGGCTCGGACCCGAGGCGCTCGCGCGACAGGCGGTGAGCGCGTTCGACCTGGTGCTGCACGTCGAGCGTCGGGGCGGGGGCCGCCGGCTCGGTGCCGTCGGTTCGCTCCGCGTCGGTGCGGACGGGAGGCTCGACGTGCGTCCGGTGGACCGGCTGCGGTGACCGGGCGTCCGGGTCCACCGCCGCGCGACGCCGCGGACGACGCCCGAACGTTGGACCGCGTCGCGACCCTCGTCGCGGCGGGCGTGCCGCCGCCGAGGGCCTGGGAGCTCGTCGGCGGCCTCCCGCGGAGCGGTGCGCCCGCCTGGGACGACGTCCGGGCGGTGCTGCGCGTCGCCGAGTACACGGGCGCCCCGGTGGCCACCACGCTCCGGGCACTCGCCCGTTCGCTGCGCCGCTCGGCCGGGTCGGACCGCGCCGTCCGTGTCGCGCTCGCCGGACCACGGGCGAGTGCCCGGGTCGTGTTGGCACTGCCCGTGTTCGGACTGGCACTCGGGTCGACGTGGGGCGCCGGCGCGGTGCAGGTCCTCGTCGGCACGCCGATCGGCTGGACCTGTTGCGCGCTCGCCGCGGGACTCGTGCTGCTCGCACGGACCTGGACGGCGCGGCTCATCCGGCGGGCGACCCCGGACGGGCACGTCCCCGGCATCCTGCTCGACGCCTGGGCGGTCGCGGTGTCCGGGGGCGGGTCGTGGGCTGCCGGCGGACGGGCCGTCCACACGGCGTTCGGCTCGTCGTCCCCGACCGTCCCACCGGAGTCACGACGAGCAGAAGAGGAGCGTCTCCGCGAGGTCCTCGGGCTGGCCCAGCGTGCCGGCGTCCCCGCGGCGGCCCTGCTCCGTGCCGCCGCCGAGGACGTCCGTGACGACGCGGCAGCCGCAGGGCTCGAAGCGGCCGAGCACCTGGCGGTCCGACTCGTCCTGCCGCTCGGCGTGTGCGTGCTGCCGGCGTTCGTGCTCGTCGGGGTCGTGCCGGTCGTCGTCGGGGTCCTCTCCTCCACCGTCGTCGGCACCGGGTGACCGTCCACAGATCCGGTCCGCCGGCCGCGACGGGGACCCGCCCGACACGAAGCTGGACCCCTTGCACCAGGAAGGACGGAACACATGACCGACACATCCACCATCCACCGATCGGGGCTCGGCCCGCGGCTGCGGCACCGGCTGCAGGACGACCGCGGGTCGGCCACGGCGGAGTACGCCGTCGTCATCCTCGCCGCGGTCGCCTTCGCCGGTGTCCTCGTCGCCGTGATGCGCTCCGGCGAGGTCCAGGGCATCCTGACGGAACTCGTCCGCGGTGCCCTGTCCCTCTGATCGCAGCACGAACGCGCCACCGACCGCGGAGCGCGGATCCGTGAGCGTCGAGTTCGCGGTCGTGCTCCCCGTCGTCGCCCTCGTGCTGACCTCGCTCGTCGCCGCCGTGCTCGTCGTCGACGGACTCGGTCGGCTGCAGCTCGCCGCGGCGACCGCTGCCCGGGCCGTCGGGCGGGGCGACGAGGCCGCCGGGCGCGACGTCCTCGACCGGATCGCACCCGGAGCCGCGGTGACCGTCCGACGAACCGGGGACGTGGTCTGCGTCGCGGCGGCCCGCGGCGGGGTCGGGCCGTTCGGCGGGGTGTCGCTCCGGGCCGAGGCCTGTGCAGCGGACGGTGGACGGTGACGGCGGCGTGCCCTGCCGATCGCGGGTCGGCGACGGTCCTGGTGACGGCGCTCGTCGCGGTGGCGTTCCTCGTCGCCTCAGCGGCGCTCGCCGCAGCCGGACTCCGGGTCACGACGGTCCGCGCGCAGACGGCGGCCGACGCGGCTGCCCTCGCCGCGGCAGCCGCGGTCGTGGGGCTCGTGCCGGGCGAGCCATGCACCGTCGCCGCTCGCGTCGTGACGGCGCACGGGGCCGTCGTCGACACGTGCCGGACCGCGGCGGCCACGGCACGGCTCGGGGTCGTCATCCGCCGCGGACCGTTCGCCGTCGGCGCAGTCGCGGTCGCCGGTCCGGCGGACGACCAGCCAGAACACTATGTGTATGGTGTGGCTGTCGGCCCCCGGTCACCGGTGCCCCGGTCGACCCGGACGCGCTCGTCGTCCAGGGCCGACGCGCACCATCGATCAAGGAGACACGTGCCAGGCACGAAGAAGCTCGTCATCGTCGAGAGCCCCGCGAAGGCCAAGACGATCGCGCAATACCTCGGTGACGGATACGAGGTCCAGGCGTCCGTCGGACACATCCGGGACCTCGTCGAGCCCAAGAACCTTCCCGCCGAGCTCAAGAAGGGCTCCCTCGGCAAGTTCTCGGTGGACGTCGACAACGGCTTCGAGCCCTACTACGTCGTGTCCGACGCCAAGAAGAAGACGGTGGCCGAGCTCAAGCGGGCGCTGAAGGACGCCGACGAGCTCTACCTCGCAACTGATGAGGACCGCGAGGGCGAGGCCATCGCGTGGCACCTGCTCCAGGTGCTCAAGCCGAAGGTGCCCGTGAAGCGCATGGTCTTCCACGAGATCACGAAGGAGGCGATCCAGCGCGCGCAGGAAGCCACCCGTGAGCTCGACACCGCCCTCGTCGACGCGCAGGAGACCCGTCGCATCCTCGACCGTCTCTACGGGTACGAGGTGTCCCCGGTGCTCTGGCGCAAGATCGGCCCGGGCCTCTCCGCCGGCCGTGTGCAGTCCGCCGCGACCCGCCTCGTGGTCGAGCGGGAGCGCGAGCGCCTGGCGTTCGTGTCCGCCAACTACTGGGACCTCAGCGCCCGGTTCGAGAAGGAGGGCGACGCCGCCTTCACCGCCCGGCTCGCCCGCGTGCAGGGCACGCGTGTCGCCTCCGGTCGTGACTTCGACGACCGCGGTGCGATGAAGGGCGACGCCGTTCGGCTCGACGAGGCCGCCGCTGCCGCGTTGACCACGGTGCTCGAGCGCGCCGGCGACGCCACCGTCCGCAGTGTCGAGTCGAAGCCGTACACCCGGCGCCCGGCCGCGCCGTTCACGACGTCGACCATGCAGCAGGAGGCCGCCCGCAAGCTCCGCCTCTCACCGCGGCAGACGGCCCGTGCCGCGCAGACGCTGTACGAGAACGGGTACATCACCTACATCCGTACCGACTCGGTCAACCTCTCGAAGCAGGCGCTCGACGCCGCCCGGAAGCAGGCCGCCGACCTCTACGGCGCCGCGACCGTGCCGGACAAGCCGCGCGTCTACGCGAGCAAGAGCAAGAACGCCCAGGAAGCGCACGAGGCGATCCGTCCCGCGGGCGACACCTTCCGGACCCCGTCGCAGCTCGAGGGCACCCTCACCGGTGTCGAGTGGCGGCTCTACGACCTCATCTGGAAGCGCACGATCGCCTCCCAGATGGCCGACGCCAAGGGATCGACGGCGTCGATCGTGCTCGGCATCACGTCGGACGAGTCGGTCGAGGGCATCGCGTCGACCGCGAAGGGCACCGACGCCGAGTTCACCGCCTCGGGCACCGTGATCACCTTCCGCGGGTTCCTCAACGCCTACGAAGAGGGCAAGGACGAGGACCGCCACGAGTCCTCGGACCGCTCGGGGAACGACGTCGCGCTGCCCGACGTCAAGGAGGGCGAGCACCTCGGTGTCGACGACGTCGTCGCCAAGGGGCACGACACCACGCCGCCGCCGCGCTACACCGAGGCGAGCCTGATCAAGACGCTGGAGGACCTCGACATCGGGCGTCCGTCCACGTTCCCCACGATCAGCCCGACGATCATCGACCGCGGCTACGTCTCGCTGCGCGGCACCCAGCTCGTGCCGAACTGGATCGCGTTCAGCGTGGTCCGGCTGCTCGAGGACTACTTCGGTGACCTCGTGCAGTACCAGTTCACGGCCGACATGGAAGCCGACCTCGACAAGATCGCGAACGGCGACGCCGACCGGGTGGACTGGCTCAAGGAGTTCTACTTCGGCGGCGGCGACCAGCGGGGTCTCCGCACGGTCATCGACAACCTCGGTGAGATCGACGCGCGGGAGATCAACTCCGTCGAGCTCGCCCCGGGGCTGACGCTCCGCATCGGTCGGTACGGCCCGTACATCGAGGTCCCGAGCGACGACCCCGAGAAGCCTCGCCGCATCAACGTGCCGGAGGACCTCGCACCCGACGAGCTCACCGCCGAGAAGGCGCGCGAACTCGTGGACGCGCCGGTGCTCGGCGACCGTGTCGTCGGCATCAACCCGGAGTCCGGCAAGGAGGTCCTCGCGAAGGACGGCCGGTTCGGTCCGTACGTCACCGAGCGCACCCCGGAGCCGGAGCCCGCCGTGGACCCGACCACGGGCGAGGTGATCGAGGTCGCCGAAGCCCCCGCAGCGGCCGAGGCCGAGACGACCACGGCGAAGGCCGCGGGCACGAAGACTGCCGCCAAGAAGGCACCGGCGAAGAAGACCACGAAGAAGGCCGCCGCGCCGAAGGAGCGCACCGCGTCGCTCTTCAAGTCGATGGATCCGCAGACGGTCGACCTCGAGACGGCACTCAAGCTGCTCGACCTGCCCCGCACGGTCGGCAAGGACCCCGAGTCCGGCGACGACATCACGGCGCAGAACGGGCGCTACGGTCCCTACCTCAAGAAGGGCACCGACACCCGGACCCTGCCGAGCGAGGACGCGATCTTCGACGTCGACCTGCCCGGCGCCCTCGAGCTCTTCGCGCAGCCGAAGTACGGCGGCCGCCGTGCCGCGAGCGCCGCGCTCAAGGAGTTCGACGCCGACCCGGTGTCCGGCAAGCCGATCAAGATGAAGGACGGCCGGTTCGGCCCCTACGTCACCGACGGCGAGACGAACGCGACGATCCCGCGCGGCGAGGATGTCGAAGCAGTCGACCACGCCCGTGCCGTGCAGCTCATCGCGGACAAGCGTGCCAAGGGTCCGGTGAAGAAGAAGGCCCCGGCTCGGAAGCCGGCGGCCAAGAAGAAGTGACCGGCCGGTTCATCACGCTCGAGGGGGGCGACGGTGCGGGGAAGACCACGCAGGCGGAACTCCTGACGGCGTGGCTCGAGGGGCACGGCAGCACCGTGGTCCGGACCCGCGAACCCGGCGGCACGGACCTCGGGGTGCGCATCCGCGAGATCGTGCTGCACGAACGCGGCCACGTCGCGCCCCGGGCGGAAGCCCTGCTCTACGCCGCCGACCGCGCGCACCACGTCGAGACGCTCGTGCGCCCGGCGATCGCACGCGGGGACGTCGTCCTGCAGGACCGCTACATCGACTCCTCCGTGGCGTACCAGGGCGTCGCCCGTGGCCTCGGCGCCGAGCACATCCGCTCGGTGTCGGACTGGGCGTCGGACGGACTCACCCCGGACCTCACGATCCTGCTCGACCTGGACGTGACCGTCGGTCGCGCCCGGGTCGCCGCGGCGCGCGGGGACACCTTCGACCGGCTCGAGTCCGAGGCCGAGGCGTTCCACGAGACGGTCCGCCGGGCGTTCCTCGACATGGCGGCGGTGGAGCCCGAACGCTTCCTCGTCGTCGACGCGGCAGCGCCCGCAGCAGAGGTCCAGCGCACGATCCGCGCGGCGGTCGCCCCGCTGGTGGGGATCGTCGAGGGATGACGGTGGCGACTGGCAGGATGGCCCCGTGAGCGTGTGGGACGGCCTGACCGGGCAGGAAGAGGCGGTCGCCTCGCTGCGCAACGCGGCCGAGTCGCCCGACGGCACCGGCGGCATGACCCACTCGTGGCTGATCACCGGCCCGCCCGGGTCCGGACGGTCGAACGTCGCCTCGGCCTTCGCCGCGGCGCTCGTCGGCAACGGTCCCGACGACGACCACACCCTGCAGCAGATCACCGCGAAGACGCACCCCGACGTCTCGGTGCTCACCACACAGCGCGTCATCATCACCATCGACGAGATCCGGCAGCTCGTCACGTCCTCGCACTACTCGCCGTCCGTCGGCCGGTACCGGGTGGTCATCATCGAGGACGCGGACCGCATGACGGAACGCACCTCGAACCTGCTGCTCAAGGCGCTCGAGGAGCCACCCGAGCGCACGGTGTGGATCCTGTGCGCCCCGAGCGAGGCCGACCTCCTGCCGACGATCCGTTCGCGGGTCCGCTCGGTGCGCCTCCGCGTCCCGGGCATCGAGTCGGTCGCCGACCTCCTCGTCGCGCGCACCGGTGTCGACCGCGCCCTCGCGATGGACGCCGCGCGCCAGGCCCAGAGCCACATCGGGATGGCGCAGCGCCTCGCAACGAGCGAAGATGCACGCGCCCGCCGCCGACGGACCCTCACGACGGTGCTCGGCGTCCGGACGGTCGGCGATGCCGTGATGGCCGCCGCCGACCTGCTCGCCGTCGCCGACGAGGACGCGAAGGCGATCACGCAGCAGCGCGACTCGGAGGAACGCGACGCCGCCCTCCGCTCCCTCGGCATCGAGCCGGGCGGTACGATCCCGCCGGCCCTCCGGTCGCAACTGCGTGGGCTCGAGGAAGACCAGAAGCGCCGGGCGACCCGGAGCCTCCGGGACGGTCTGGACCGCATCCTGGTGGACGTCTCCTCGCTGTACCGCGACCTGCTGCTGCTCGGACTCGGTGCACCTGCCGAGCCGGTGAACCTCGCGATGCGCGAGCACCTCGACCGCGCGCTGCCGTCGGTGCCGCCGGCCGCGGCGCTCGAGGTCCTCGACGCCATCGCGCTCGCGCGCCAGCGCATCGCGGCGAACGTCGCGGCGCTCCTCGCGCTCGAGGCGCTCCTCGTGACCATCTCCCGCGCGAGCCGCTGACCGCAGCTCGCAGCGTGTACTCCGCAGTGTGCGAGGTCAAGGCGAGTGTGCGAGCCAGAACGCCTCGCACACCGCGCGGAACCTCGCACACTCCGCCCACTGGCGCGACCACGCCGCGAACGGGAGACGCGAGGCGGACCCGCACCGTGCCTCCAGGCCGGTCTCGCCCCGTGACGCAGCCCGCCCCGACCCACGGCCGAGCGTGGGACAATCGCCGCATGTCCGACGCAGAACCCGGCCTGCGCGAGCGGAAACGCCGCGCCACCCGACTCGCGATCCAGCAGGCCGCGCTCCGCATCGCGATCGAGGACGGCCTCGCGGCGGTGACGGTCGACGAGATCTCCCGCCGTGCCGACGTGTCGCCGCGGACGTTCTTCAACTACTTCCCGAACAAGGAGGGTGCGCTCCTCGGCGACGACCCGACGCTGCCGGACGACACCGTGCTCGCGGAGTTCGTCGCCGGCGGGCCGAAGGGCGACCTCCTCGCGGACCTCGGGGCGCTGCTCGTGCACTCGACCCGTGAGCTCATCGAGGAGCGGGGCCTCATCGAGGAGCGGCAGCAGGTGCTCCGCGCCGCGCCCGAGCTGTTCAGCCGGCGCATGGAGTCGATGAAGGAGTTCCAGGCCGAGATCGAGCGTGCCGTGGTCGCACGGCTCGAGGGTGCCGGTGCCACCACGGAGCCCGTCGCGCTGCGTCGCCGGGCGCGCCTGGCATCGCTCGTCGCCCTCGCCGCGTTGCGGCACGCGTGGTGGGAGTGGTCCGACGCCGGTTCCGACACGCACCTGGTGGACGAGCTCGAGCGGTCGTTCGCCGACCTCGACGCGCTGGTTTCGCGTTCGCTCGTCTGAACCTGTATAGTTGTGACCCGTGCCGCTCCGGCAACGGAGCGTCCGCCGCCTTAGCTCAGTCGGCAGAGCGATTCACTCGTAATGAATAGGTCGTCGGTTCGATTCCGACAGGCGGCTCCACGAAAAGCCCCGGTCAGACTCCCTTTCGCAGGGAACTGACCGGGGCTTTTCCCGTACCCGGGCGCGCCACGCGGGCGTACCCGCGGGGCCGCCGCTCAGGGCAGGTAGTACGTCGGGTTCGGCAGCTTCACACTGCGGTCCGCCGACCCGCCGAGCAGGTCGCTGTACTGGTCCCCGAAGTTGGCGACGACGTCGAACCGTCCGCCCGCGCGGGACTCGATGTGCGCCCGCGTCTGCGACTTGTACTCGACCGTCGTGCACTTCGCCGTGGCGCAGCTGATGTACGACGGCTGCTGCGAGGCACCGACGCCGGTCCACTTCGTGTAGTAGGTCTGCACACCGCGCTGGGTGGCGGCGAACTGCGGGTAGCCGACCTTCTGCAGGTTCTCGATCGTCGCCGTCTTCTGGTCGTCGTTCCGGCCGGTGAGTCCGATGATCGTGCAGCCCGAGCGCTGGGCGATCGACACGAGCGAGGTCATCGACGGGGTGGCGGGGAAGCGTTCGTCCTGCACCCATTCGTCCTGGCGGGCGGGGTCGAAGACGAAGTGCATGTCCGCGACCTCCATGTCGTACGTCCAGAGGGTGGTGTCGTCGGCGTCGAGCACGATCGCGGGGTTGCGGTGCAGCTTCCGGCCGACGGCGCACTGGGCGGCGACGACGGGGGCCTGGCGGGCGACGATGGACCGCATCTCGCGGATGTACGGGGAGTCCGTGCGGTTCGCGAGGCCCGTACCGGTGTCGCCGTAGTACGTGGCGATGGTCTTCTTGACGGAGTCGATGTTCGGGATGCCCTCACCGCTCTGCGTCGCACCCGAGGACCCGTCTGCCGCCATGGTGAACTGCGTGCGGGGCGCCAGCCGTGGCTCGGACACGCCGGGCAGGTCCGCGGAGGGCAGGTAGTACGTGGGGTTCGGCAGCTTCACCGAGCGGTCGGCGTACCCGCCCTGCAGGTCGCTCCACTGGTCGCCGATGTTGAGGGCGATGTCGTAGCCGAGGTCCTGCTCGATGTGCTTGCGCGTGAGGGCCTTGTACTCGACGGTCGTGCAGCTCGCGGCGGCGCAGGTGATGTACGAGGGCTGCTGCGAGGTGCCCTTGCCGGTCCACTTCGTGAAGAAGCGGTCCTGTGTGAAGGCGGTGTACCCGACCTTGGACAGGTTCTGGACGGTGGCGGCCTTCTGGTCGTCGTTCCGCCCGGTCAGCCCGAAGACGGTGAAGCCCATGGCCGAGGCGCGGTTGACGAACCCGACCATCGACGGGGTGGCGGCGAAGCGTTCGTCCTGCACCCATTCGTCCTGGCGGGCGGGGTCGAAGACGAAGTGCATGTCCGCGACCTCCATGTCGTAGGTCCACAGGGTGGTGTCGTCGGCGTCGAGCACGATCGCCGGCTTCTCGCCGTGGCGGACGGCGGCGTCGTGGATGCGCTGCAGTCCGGCGCTCTGCTGCGCGACGATCGACCGCATCTCGCGGATGTACGGGGAGTCGGTGCGGTTTGCCAGGCCGGTGCCCGGGTCGCCGTAGTACGCGGCGATGGTCTTCTTGACGGAGTCGATGTTCGGGATGCCCTCGCCGCCCTGGGTGGCTCCGGAGGACCCGTCGGCGGCCATCGTGAAGTGGGTCCGTGGTGTCAGTCCGGCGTCGGTCGAGTGGCCGGGCGAGTGTCCTGGCGACCCCCATCCGTGCGCGTTCGCCGGCGTGACGCCGACGAGGGTGGAGATGAGGACGATCGCCGCGCTGGTGGCGACGACGGACAGGACGGATCGGCGCATGAAGACCTTCTCGGGGGAGGGGACGCCCCCGTTCGAGGGGCGTGGCAGCACGCTAGCTGGCAGTCACCCGTGGAGTCCATACCAAAGTGCTGCAGGCGGACAGCGGCGTGGTGTGGGACCGCGCTGGTAGACAGGACGCATGACGGTTCGCTGGGGAGTCATCGGCACGGGCGGCATCGCGCGCTCCTTCGTGGGCGACTGCACCGCCGCGGGCATCGAGTTCGTCGCGGTCGGCAGCCGCACGCAGGCGGGTGCCGAGTCGTTCGCCTCGGAGTTCGGCATCCCGCGCGCGCACGGTTCCTACGAGGACCTCGTCGCCGACGACGGGGTCGACGCCGTGTACGTCGCGACCCCGCACTCCCGGCACGCCGAGGACGCCCTGCTCGCGATCGAGGCCGGCAAGCACGTCCTCGTCGAGAAGGCGTTCACCATCACGGCGGTCGAGGCTCGTCGCGTCGTCGACGCCGCCCGCCGTGCGGACGTCGCCGTGATGGAGGCGATGTGGACGCGCTTCCTCCCGCAGATGTCGATGATCCGCGAGCTCGTCAGCGAAGGACGCATCGGTCGTGTCCGGCTGGTCGAGGCAACGCACCACCAGGCGCTGCCGAGCGACCCCGCGCACCGGCTGAACGACCCCGCCCTCGGTGGCGGCGCGATGCTCGACCTCGGCATCTACCCGATCTCGTTCGCGGTGGACGTGCTCGGTGTCCCGACCGGCATCGCCGCTGCGGGCACGCTGAGCGAGCAGGGCGTCGACACACAGATGGGTCTGGTGCTCACGCACGAGGGCGGTACGCAGTCGATGCTGCACTTCGGGCTCGACCTCCGCAGTCCGAACAGCGCGTCGGTGATCGGCGAGGACGGTCGGATCGACCTCGATTCCACGTGGTTCACCCCCACGACCTGGCGGCTCCGTGACCGCGACGGCGCGGTCGTCGAGGAGTTCGACGGTCGCGAGGAACTCACCGGCTACGCGCACGAGGTCCGCGCGTTCGAGACCATGGTCACCTCCGGTATCCACGAGGGTGGTCCGATGGACCCCGAGGAGACCATCGCGATCATGGCGCTCATGGACGAGGCGCGCCGGCAGGTCGGGGTCCGGTACGCCGCCGACGGCGACTGACTTCGGATCAGGCCTGGAGGCTCCTCCCGCAGTTCCGTAGGATCGTTCGCGATGTCCGACCAGCAGCCCTCACCGCGCTCCGTCCCGGATCGCCTCCGCGACGCGGTCGCCGCCGTCCGCGCCTCCGCCGCCCGCCGCCCGGTCCCGTGGATCGCCGGCGGCCTGGCAGCCGTCCTCGTGCTCGGTTCCGGGGGAGCGGTCGCCGTGGCCGCCGCGACGATGCCGACGCCCCGGGCGTCCGAGCGTGCGGTGGCGGACTCCTCGGCCACAGCCACCCCGTCCGCGACGACGACGCCGACGCCGTCGAGCACCCCGACGCCCGCCGGACGCGCGGTGCCGGAGAACGCCGCCGGCCCGTCCGCCCTCCGGACGTGCACGATCTCGAGCGCGGCATCGGCCGGTGGGCTCGGTGCGTTCGAGGGGTACGTGATGAACGCGAAGACCGGCGAGGTCCTGTTCTCGCGCAACGGGGACAAGGCCGCGCAGACCGGCAGCGTGATGAAGACCCTGACGACGGCGACCGCGCTGGCCGTGCTCGGCGGCGCCCACCGGATCCCGACGACCGTGACGAAGGAGGCCGGCGGAGCGATCGCGCTCGTCGGCCACGGCGACGCGACCCTGTCGGCCGGCGGGGCGACCGTCTACCCGGGAGCGCCGACGCTCGGCCAGCTCGCCCAGCAGGTGAAGGCGAAGCTCGGCAGCACCCCGGTGACCACCATCGTCACGGACGACACGTACTGGAACGACGCCGACGCCTGGGACCCGACGTGGCCCGTCAGCGAGCGGACCATCGGGTACCAGCCGAACGTGACGGCGCTCATGGTCGACGGCGACCGCGCGAACCCCGGTGCCGCGACCTCGCCGCGCTCGACCGACCCGGTCGGCCGGGCCGGGGACCTGTTCCGCACGGCCCTCGCGAACGCCGGGGTCGCCGGAGCCGCCAACGCCCAGATCGTGAAGCGGGCGACGACGAGCTCCGACACGATCGCCACCGTGTCGTCGCAGCCGGTGTCGACGCTCATCGGCCAGATGATCCCGAACTCGGACAACACCCTCGCCGAGATGCTCGCTCGGGTGTCGTCGAAGGAGTCCGGCTCGAACGGGTCCGCGGCGTCCCTGACGTCCGTGTACCAGACGGCACTGAAGTCGTACGGCGTCGACCCGTCCGGCATCGTCATCAAGGACGGATCGGGCGAGAGCGCGGCGAACGCCGTCTCGCCGAACTTCGTCGCCCACCTCATGGTGCAGGTGCAGGCCGGTGCGAAGGGCCTCGGCACGCTCGCGAACGCGCTGCCGGTGTCCGGACAGTCCGGCACGCTCGCCAGCCGGTTCACCGGCGCGAACGCCGTCGCCCGCGGCAAGGTACACGCGAAGACCGGCTGGATCGACAGCGCGAACACGCTCGGTGGGTACATCGACGCTGCCGACGGCACCCGCCTGACGTTCGCGTTCTACGCCATCGGGTCCTCCCGGGCCGCCGCGCTCCCGGCACTCGACGCGGTCACGGCTGCCACCTACTCGTGCGGGAGCAAGCTCACCGGTTCCTGAGCCGTCGGGTGTTGGATGGCCCCATGGCCAGGGCACTGCTCATCGTCGACGTCCAGAACGACTTCACCGAGGACGGCGCCCTCGCGGTCGCCGGCGGTGCGGAGCTCGCCGCCCGCATCTCGGCGTTCCTCCACCGGCACGCCGAGGACGAGTACGACCTCGTCGTGGGGTCCCGCGACTGGCACCACGGCGACGACGACAACGGCGGGCACTTCGCCGGTCCGGAGGGCCCGGACTTCGTGACCACGTGGCCCGTGCACTGCGTCGCGGGGACGCCAGGGGCCGAGTACCACTCCGAGCTCGACACCGAGTACGTCGACGTCGACGTGTTCAAGGGCCAGGGCACCCCGGACTACTCGGCGTTCCAGGCCCGGACCGAGGGCGGCGTCCTGCTGCCCGAACTCCTCGCCGAGCACCACGTGACGACGGTCGACGTCATCGGCCTCGCCACCGACCACTGTGTCCGCGCGACCGCCCTCGACGCACTGGCGGCCGGGTACGACGTCACCGTGTTCGACGACCTGGTCGCCGGCGTGGACGCGGACCGGAGTGGCCGGGCGCTCGACGAGATCCGCACGGCCGGCGGGCACGTCGACCACAGCGACATGGACGAGGGGTTGGCGAACCCCGGAGGAGCAGTACTGTGACGGACACCACGACCCCCGCCGCCCTGACCACGACGGTCGCCGACGACAACGTCTCGGTCGAGCAGGTCCCGACCGGACTGTTCATCGGCGGCAGCTGGCGCGCGGCCTCCGGCGGTGCGACCTTCCCCGTCCGCGATCCCTCGACGGGTGCGGTGCTCGCGGAGGTCGCGGACGCCACCCCAGAGGACGGCATCGCCGCGCTCGACGCCGCCGTCGCCGCGCAGGACGCCTGGGCCGCCATGCCACCGCGGCAGCGGTCCGACCTGCTGCGTGCGGCGTTCGACCTCGTGCGCGATCACGCCGAGGACCTGGCAGCGCTCATGACACTGGAGATGGGGAAGCCCCTCGCCGAGGCCCGTGGCGAGGTCACCTACGGCGGCGAGTTCCTCCGCTGGTTCTCCGAGGAGGCCGTCCGCATCGGCGGCGACTACCGTACCAACCCGGAGGGCACCGGCCGTGCGATCGTGCTGAAGCGACCGGTCGGCCCGGTGTACGCGATCACCCCGTGGAACTTCCCGCTCGCGATGGCGACCCGGAAGATCGGCCCGGCGCTCGCAGCCGGGTGCACCGTGGTCGTGAAGCCGGCCGAGCTCACGCCGCTCACGACGCTGTTCCTCGTCGAGCTGTTCCGTCGTGCCGGGTTGCCGGACGGCGTCCTCAACGTGGTGCCGTCCCTCGACGCGAAGGGCCTGTCCGAGCCGATCATCGCCGACCGCCGGCTCCGGAAGCTGACCTTCACGGGGTCGACGCCCGTCGGCTCGGCGCTCCTGAAGCAGGCCGCCGACAACGTCCTGAAGACGAGCATGGAGCTCGGCGGCAACGCGCCCCTGCTGCTGTTCGACGACGCCGACCTCGACACCGCCGTCACGGCCGCGATGCTCGCGAAGTTCCGCAACGTCGGCGAGGCCTGCACCGCCGCGAACCGGTTCTTCGTGCAGGAGGGCATCGCCGACGCCTTCACCGCGGCCCTCACCGCGAAGGTCGACGAGTTCCGGATCGGCCGGGGGAGCGAGGAGGGCACCACGATGGGGCCGCTCATCGACGACCGAGCCGTGGACAAGGCCGCCCGACTCGTCGACGACGCCGTCTCGCGCGGAGCCCGGCTCGTCACCGGCGGGCAGCGCGTCGACCGCCCGGGGACGTACTACGCGCCCACGGTCCTCGACGACGTGCAGCCCGGGTCGGACATCCTCACCACGGAGATCTTCGGGCCCGTGGTGTCGATCACGCGGTTCGCCACCGAGGAAGAGGGCATCCGGCTCGCGAACGACACCGAGTTCGGGCTGATCGCGTACGCGTACACGTCGGACTTCGCCCGCGGGCAACGGCTGGCAGAGCGCCTGGAGACGGGGATGCTCGGGCTCAACACCGGTGTCGTGTCGAACGCCGCGTTCCCGTTCGGTGGCGTGAAGTCCTCCGGCCTCGGCCGCGAGGGTTCCCACGAGGGGATCGAGGAGTACCTCGAGAGCGTCTACGTCCTGACCCCGGACCCCTTCGCCGCCTGAGCGGGAGCCGGCGCGGCGTCAGACCAGCAGCTGGTGCTTCGCCAGGTCGCGGTACAGCGGCGTCGACTCGACGAGCTCGGAGTGGGTCCCGACCCCGACGACCCGCCCGTGCTCGAGCACGACGATCACATCAGAGTCGACCACCGTGGACAGCCGGTGCGCGATCACGAGCAGCGTGCGGTCCTCGGCCACGGCGTCGATCGCGAGCCGCATCTTCTGCTCGTTCACCCCGTCGAGCGACGAGGTGGACTCGTCGAGCAGCAGGATCGGGGGAGCGGCGAGCAGTGCGCGGGCGATCGCGAGGCGCTGCCGCTCACCACCGGAGA
The DNA here is from genome assembly GCF_040544915.1 of Curtobacterium sp. 1544. Taxonomy (NCBI): domain Bacteria; kingdom Bacillati; phylum Actinomycetota; class Actinomycetes; order Micrococcales; family Microbacteriaceae; genus Curtobacterium; species Curtobacterium sp. 1544. The sequence goes on along the minus strand of NZ_JBEPKX010000008.1, from coordinate 2,153 downwards.
GCATGACGCCGTCCTCGCCCACCTGGGCGTCGAGGCCGCGCGGGTCGCGGTGCAGGACCTCGCCGAGGTTGACCGCCTCGAGCACGCGGACGCAGTCGTCCTCGGTCGCGTTCGGTGACCCGAGCAGCAGGTTCGCCCGGATGGTGCCGGCCAGCACCGGAGCGTCCTGCTCCACGTAGCCGATCTGGGCGCGCAGCTCGGCCCGGTCCAGACCGCGGACGTCGACGCCGCCGAGCCGGATCACACCGTCCGTCGGGTCGTAGAACCGTTCGATGAGCGCCAGCGTCGTCGACTTGCCCGCGCCGGACGGCCCCACCAGGGCGACGCGCGAGCCGCGCGGCACCCGGAAGGAGACGTCGTGCAGCACCGCCTGCTCGTCGTCGGCGGTCTCGGGGAGGCGATCCGCGCCTCCAGGCCCGTCGGCGGGAGCGCCGTACCGGAACGACACGTGCTCGAAGGTGATGGCGTCGTCGGTCTCGACCGCGGCGGCGACGCGCACCGCGCCGTCGTCCTGGGCCTCGGTCGGCAGGTGCAGGATCTCCTCGATGCGTCCGAGGGCACCGAGCGCCTGGGCGACGGCGACGACCGCGCCCATGGCCTGCCCGAGCGGCATGATCATCATGAAGAGCAGCAGGATGAACGTGATGAGCGTGGCGATCGTGATCGTGCCCGCGGCGACCTGCGCGCCACCGACGCCGAGCACGGCGATGAACGCCACCTGCATGACGATGCTCGCGACCGGGACGACGAACGCCGACATCCGCGCGATGTCGAGGCCGCGCTTGTAGGCCTCGGTCGCGTGACCGTCGACCTCCAGCACCTCGCGCTCGGTCGCCCCCGCCGCGCGGATGGTGCGGACGGCGCCGATGCCGCGCTCGACGGCGGCGGTGAGGTCGCCGACCTTCTCCTGCGCCTTCTTCGACGCGAGGCGGATGCGGCGGCTCAGCCCACCGACGACGACGATGGCGACGAGCACGATGACGACCGTGATGCCGAGCAGCAGCGGGTCGATGATCGCCATCGCGATGACCGCGCCGATGAAGGTGAGCGCGCCGCCGATCGACTCGATGAGCCCCTGCGTGAGCACGGCGCGGAGCAGCGTGGTGTCGCTGCCGACCCGGGACACGAGGTCGCCGGTGCGCCGCGTGTCGAACTCGGAGATCGGCAGGTTGAGGATGCGGGCGATGAGCTTCCGGCGGGTGGAGAGGACCACGCCCTCACCCGCGCGCTGGAGCAGGAAGTGCTGGACGCCGTTCAGGACGCCGGACACGAGCACCAGGGCGACGAGGGCCCACACGAGCATGCTCAGGGTGTTGCCGTGCTGCACCGCGGTGACCACCTGGTTCACGAGCAGCGGCTGGGCGAGGGACGCGCCGGCGCCGAGGATGCTCAGCACGATGATCACGACCATCGCCGGCTTGTTCTCGAACAGGTAGCCCAGCAGCCGGCCGAAGCTGGCGCGGGGGCCGTCGGTCTTCTTGGGTCGCGCGAAGGGGGAGCTCATCGTGTTCCTAGTTTCTGCCGTACTTCTTGTGCACTGCCTGTCGACTGACGCCGAGCAGCGTCGCGATCTCCTGCCACGAGGCGCCGGCGTTCCGGGCGCGGCGGGCGGCGAGTTCCTCGGTCCGGTCGAGTTCACGGCGGAGCTCGCGCACGCTGGCCAGGGCGGAGAACGGGTCGTCCCCGGCTGCCCCCGCGGCGAGGCTCGTGATGGTCGGTCGGCCCATGCCTGTCAACCTACATTGACGCACCGACACGTGTCAACCTGGGTTGACGTACGGCGTACGGTGCCGTTTCGCTTGTCCGTATGTGCAAGCGCATCGTTCGACATGACGCGCGTCGATCGACCGGTGCGGTGTCGACACCTGCGCGCGCACCGGATGCGCGGGCATGGTCCGACATGACGCGCGTCGATCGACCGGTGCGATGTCGGAAAGCGCGCGCGCCGGACGTGCCGCCGACGACGGGCTTGCGCCGTGCGGTGGAACGTGCCCACAGACGGACTGGAGGCGGGGGGGGCGCGGGGCCCCCCCCCCCCCCCCCCCCCCGGGGGGGGGGGCGGGGGGCGGTGGTGGGGGAGGGAGGTGTGGGTGGCAACACACCACCCGCCCCCGTGGTGTCCCCACAGCTACCCCAAACCGACCGCCACCACC
>NZ_JBEPKX010000007.1:0-145211 GCF_040544915.1 Curtobacterium sp. 1544 | reverse complement strand
GCTGACCGTGCACCGGTGGCAAAGGGGGCCAATCCTCGGGGGGCGGGGGGGCCGCATGCCGCGCCCTGCGCGCCGCGTGTGGAGAACCGGCCTGGAGGCACGTGGCGGCGCCGCCACGTGCCTCCAGGCCGCCTGTCGAGACTGTTACCGCGCCGCCAGCGCGCCCTCGTAGAGGTCGCGTTTCGACAGTCCCGTCGCGTCCGCGACGGCCGCCGCGGCCTCCTTCATGCGGGAGCCGGCGGCGACCCGCTCGAGCACCAGCCGGACGCCGTCCTCGATGGTCGTGACGTCGAGCGCTCCGGTCGATCCCTCGACGACGATGCAGATCTCACCGCGGACGCCCTCGGCCGCCCACGCCGCGAGTTCGGCGAGGGGTCCGCGACGGACCTCCTCGTGCAGCTTCGTGAGCTCACGGCACACGACTGCTCGTCGGTCGTCCCCGAAGCCCGCGGCCATGTCCGCCAGCGTGTCCGCCAGCCGGTGCGGCGACTCGAAGAACACCATCGTGCGCTGCTCGCCGGACAGCGACGAGAAGAGCCGACGGCGCTCCCCGCCCTTGCGCGTCGGGAAGCCCTCGAAGCTGAAGCGGTCCGTCGGCAGCCCGGAGACGGCGAGCGCCATGAGCACGGCGGACGGGCCGGGGAGCGCTGTGACGGTCACACCGGCAGCAGCAGCGGCCTCGACGAGGGGGAAGCCAGGGTCGCTGATCGCGGGCATGCCGGCGTCGGTGAGGACCACGACGTCCTCGTCCCGAGCGAGCTCCACCACCTCGGCGGCCTTGGCGCGTTCGTTGTGCTCGTGCAGGGCGATGAGCCGCGGACGGTTCTCGATCCCGAGCGCACGCATCAGGTGGATCGCGGTGCGGGTGTCCTCGGCGGCCACCACGCTCGCGTTCGAGAGCGTCTCGATCAACCTCCGGGAGGCGTCGCCGAGGTTGCCGATGGGCGTTGCTGCGAGGACGATCACGACACCATTGTGGCGGCAGGTGCGTCTTGGGAGCGATCCGTAGGATGCTGCCGATGACCAGCGAGCTGACCGACGACCGCACCGCCGTCCCCGACGGGCCGGTCGGCTCCCGTCTCGACGACTGGTGGGGGCGTGTCCTCTCCGTCGGCTGGCGGGTCGCCGCGTGGCGCTGGGCCGGGCCGCTCGCCGTCACCCTGCTGGCCGCCGTGCTCCGTCTCGTGAACCTCGGGCACCCGCACTCGCTCGTGTTCGACGAGACCTACTACGTCAAGGACGGCTGGTCGATCGTGCACCTCGGGTACGAGGGCACCTGGCCGGGCAACCCGAACGACGACTCGCTCCCGACGACCGACGAGCGCTTCGCGTCCGGTGAGACGTCGCTGTTCACGAGCGCCGCGGAGTTCATCGCGCACCCGCCGCTCGGCAAGTACCTCATCGGGCTCGGCATGCTCCTGTTCGGTGCCGACAACTCCTTCGGGTGGCGGTTCGCGGTCGCCGTGCTCGGCATCGCGACCGTGTTCCTGACCGCCGTGATCGCCCGGTCACTGTTCCGCTCGACCCTCGTCGGCACGCTGGCAGGGTTCCTGCTCGCGGTCGACGGACAGGCGATCGTGATGTCCCGCGTGACCCTGCTGGACGGCATCCTGACCTTCTTCGTGGTGCTCGGGTTCGGCGCACTGCTGCTCGACCGACGCTGGACGTCCCGGCGGCTCGACGCCTGGGTGGCACGCCGAGCGGCCGCGGGCAAGGACACGCTCTGGGGGCCGGTGCTCTGGTGGCGGCCCTGGCTGCTCGCGATGGGCCTGGCGCTCGGGCTCGCGACGGCGACCAAGTGGTCCGGCATGTACTTCCTGGCGTTCTTCGCGGTGTACTCCGTGCTCTCCGACATGGTCCTGCGTCGCCGAGCCGGCATCGAGTTCTGGTCCTCGAGCGCACTGCTGCAGCAGGCACCGGTGTCGTTCCTGCTCACCGTCCCGATCGCCGCGGCGACCTACCTGGCGTCGTGGACCGGCTGGTTCGTGTCGAAGGGCGGCTGGGACCGCGACTGGATCGCGTCCGGCGGGCAGCGGTGGACCGGGATCCTGTCGTGGGTGCCCGACAGCCTGCAGAACTGGTGGCACTACCAGTCCGAGATCTACGGGTTCAACATCGGGCTGCACACCCCGCACTCGTACCAGGCGAACCCGCTGCTCTGGCTGCTCATGCAGCGCCCCACGTCGATGTACTACGTCGGCACGAACGCCGGACAGGACGGCTGCGCGGCGACGCGCTGCGGGGAGGCGATCACCGGCATCGCGAACCCGTTCATCTGGTACGCCGCAGTGATCGCGAGCGTGGCGCTCCTCGTGCTCTGGATCACGCGCCGGAAGTGGGAGTACGGCCTCGTCCTGATGGGCATCGCGGCGGGGTACCTGCCGTGGCTGCTGTACGTGAACCGGACGGTGTTCCAGTTCTACACGATCGCGTTCGAGCCCTTCATGGTGATGGCGCTGGCCGCGGCGATCGGGCTCGTGCTCGGGTCACGGAACGATCCACGACCACGACGGACCCGGGCCGTGGTGTGGGTCGGCGTGTACCTCGGGGTCGTCGTCCTGGCGTCGGCGTACTGGTTCCCGATGTGGACCGGACTGCAGATGCCGTGGGACTTCATCCGGTCGCACTACTGGCTGCCGAGCTGGTTGTAGCGCGCGCTAGTTCTGGGCGTGCAGGGCGCGTTCGATGGACTCGCGGTCGAGCGGGGTGCCGAGCATCGGCGCTTCCGTGCCCCCGGGCAGGACACCCTCGATGAGGACCTCGGCGTAGCGGCGCCAGGCGTTCGGGTCGTGTGCGCGGGTGGAGTCCGCCACGGCGCCGACCATCGAGGTCAGCATCGGGAGGTCGCGGTAGTCGAAGCCGGCACGGACGACCCCGGCCGTCTCGGCGCGTTCGATGATCGCGCTGACCTGGGTCTCGAGGCGATCGCGTTCCTGCACGATGGACGGACGCGCCTTGCCGGCTCGGACGATGGCGTCGGCCAGGGCGCGGTCGCGGGCGCGGAACTCGAACACGCCCATCAGGTAGACGCGGAGCGCCTCGCGCGGATCGATCTCGTCCGCCGCACGGGCCGCGGCCTCGTTCATCGCCTCGAACTTGGTGGCGAGGAGCGCCTCGATCAGGGAGTCCTTGTCGGCGAACCGGCGGTAGACCGTCCCGACGCCGACACCGGCCTCGTGCGCGATGTCGTTGAGCGTGACCGAGAGCCCGCGTTCGGCGAAGCACTTGCGGGCCGTCTGCAGGATCAGCTCGCGGTTGCGTGCGGCGTCCGCGCGGAGGGGACGCTCGAGGTCGGTGGTGCTCACGCTCCTGACGGTAGTTGAACTTTCTGGGAATAAGTGGATGCGGACCTTCCGTTTCGGTCTACACTGGTCACAACCGGATGCCTCGCATCCGTTTCGGTTCCTTCGTGAACAGCCCCTCCCCTTGAAGTGCCCGACGGCGCGCGCTTCGCCATCCCTCCCACCTTCTCGAAGGAGGCTGCCGTGACGGCAGAACAGACCGTGCCGACCCCCACCGGGGCCGCACCCACGACTTCGGGCTCCGCGCCCGCCAAGGCCAACCACCGCTGGATCGCCCTGGCGGTCATCGCCCTCGCCCAGCTCATGGTGGTGCTCGACGCCACCATCGTGAACATCGCCCTCCCCTCGGCCCAGGCGGACCTCGGGTTCGGCACCGACCAGCGCCAGTGGATCGTCACCGCGTACTCGCTCGCGTTCGGTTCGCTCCTGCTCCTCGGCGGGCGACTCGGTGACCTCTTCGGTCGCAAGAACACCTTCATCATCGGGCTCGTCGGCTTCGCGGTCGCGTCGGTCCTCGGCGGCCTGGCGGACTCCTTCGGGCTGCTCGTCGCCGCCCGTGCGCTGCAGGGTGTGTTCGGCGCGCTGCTCGCCCCGTCCGCGCTCGGCATGCTGACCACGACGTTCCGTGACCCCAAGGAACGCGGTCGCGCGTTCGGCATCTTCGGCTCGATCGCCGGCTCCGGTGCGGCCATCGGCCTGCTCCTCGGCGGCGTCCTCACCGAGTACGCGTCGTGGCGCTGGTGCCTCTACGTCAACGTCGTCTTCGCCGTCCTCGGCGTGATCGGCGCCCTCGTGTTCATGGCGAAGCCGCCGAAGGTCGAGCGTCCGCGCATCGACGTCGCCGGTGTCATCACGATCACCGCTGGTCTGGTCGGTGTCGTCTACGGCTTCTCGAACGCCGAGACGAACGGCTGGGACTCCCCGCTCACGATCGTGATGCTGGCCGCAGGCGTGGTGCTCATCGCCGCGTTCGTGTTCATCGAGACGCGTGTCGCGCACCCGCTGCTGCCCCTGCGCGTCGTCCTCGACCGTGACCGCGGTGGCTCGTTCATCGCGATCGGCCTCGTCGCGATCGGCATGTTCGGCATCTTCCTGTTCCTGACCTACTACCTCGAGCAGACCCTCGGGTTCAGCTCGCTGCAGACCGGTCTCGCGTTCCTGCCGATGCCGCTGTCGATCATGATCTCGGCGACGCAGATCGGTGGTCGTCTGCTGCCCCGCGTCGGCCCGAAGGTGCTGATCTTCGCCGGTGGCCTGGTCGCCGCGATCGGCCTGCTGCTGCTCCTCCGCACGGACCTCGACAGCTCCTACGCAGGAACCGTCCTGCCGGCGCTGATCGTCATCGGCCTCGGTATGGGCACGATCTTCTCGTCCGCGATGAACACCGCGACGACGGGGGTCGCCCGTGCGGATGCCGGCGTGGCCTCGGCGACGGTGAACACGATGCAGCAGATCGGTGGCTCGATCGGCACCGCGCTCCTGTCGACGATCTTCGCGGACGTCGTGAAGAACAGCCTCACCGGGCTGTCTGCGGCGCCGACGAAGCTCCAGCAGGCGCAGGCGGTCCTCGACGGCTACCACGTGGCGTTCGGCATCTCGGCGGGCGTGCTCGTCCTGGTCGCCCTCGCCGGCGGGCTCCTCATCAACCGCCAGTCGGTGCGACTCGACAAGCTCGCACACGCCAGCGCTGCGACGACCGGGAGCATCCCGACCGCCGCGCACTGACGCACTGCACGCAGAACGGCCCGCCCTGGATTCCGGGGCGGGCCGTTCTGCGTGCGCGAGGTCCGGGAAGCACGCGTGTTTCGACATCGCACCCGTCGATCGACTCGTGTGGTGTCGGACGTCGCGCGCGAACCGGGGCAGACCCGGGGTCGCGCCGCCATGCCTGCCCCGGTGCGGACTCGGAACGACGAAGTCGATGTCGTGCGACAACGGCTTCGTCGTTCGGTGCACGCGCGGGTTGTTGCGCACGCGCGGTTGCGACAGGGCCGATGTCGTACGACGACCGCGATGTCGTTCCGAGTCCGCACCGCCCGCCGCGCTCCCGCCGCCACCCCGCACCACACCCCGGCCCCGAATCTCCTTCGCCAGAACCCCCACCGGTTGCGCAGTGTGTCGGTTTCCCTCGCACACGTCAGGGGTCTCGATTACCGTGTGCGCCATGGCCCCCGTCCTGACCTCGCCGCTCGTGTCGACGCAGTGGCTCGCAGACCACCTCGGTGCTGACGAGCTCGTCGTGCTCGATGCCTCCGTGCACACGGTGGGGACCGGTCTCACGACGATGTGGCACACCGCGAAGGACTCCTACGAACAGCGCGGGCACGTCCCCGGTGCGCGGTACGCCGACCTGGTCGAGGCGTTCTCCACGCCCGACACCGACGTGCCCTTCACCCGCCCCGGCGCCGAACAGTTCGAGGCCGCGGCGCAGGAACTCGGCGTGACGAACACCTCGACCGTGGTGGTCTACGACGACAGCGTCGGCGAGTGGTCGGCACGCCTGTGGTGGATCTTCCGGTCGTTCGGCTTCGACTCGGTGGCGGTCCTCGACGGCGGTTTCACGAAGTGGCGCGACGAGGGCCGTCCGGTCCGGGTCGGCGCACTCCGAGCCGTCCACTCCCCCACCTCGGACGCGGGCACGGCGTTCCGCGCGGGTGAGGAGCGTCCGCTGTGGGCCGACCACGCACGCGTGCTCCGAGCGGTCTCGGGTGAGCAGCCCGCGTCCCTGGTGTTCGCGGCGCCGGAGTCCGCCCTCGGCGAGGACCACCCGCCGATCGTCCCGGGCAGCACCCCGATCGCCGTGGACACGATCGTCGACCCGGACACGAACGCGTACCTGCGCGGACCGGCACTCGAGCGAGCCTTCGCCGAGGTGCTCGACTCGGAGGAGATCGTGACGTACTGCGGCGTGGGCAGCGCCGCGTGCGTGGACGCCCTCGCGCTCACGGTGCTCGGTCACGAGAAGGTCCGGGTCTACGACGGCTCCCTGCTGGACTGGTGGCGGCGCGAGCCGGAGGCACTCGCCTCCTGACCATCGTGCCGAAGAGTGGAGCGCCCCCGCGGACTACCGTTGACGCATGAGCACCAGACGCGCGGTCGTCCTCGGCGGTACCGGCGGGATCGGTTCGGCCGTCGCGCGTGAGCTCCTCGACGCCTCCGGCCGCGGGCGCGACGACTGGCAGGTCGACGTCGTGGCCCGGCACGGCAGCGCCACCGCCGACGCTCTGACGGCGGCCGGCGCGACGTTCGTCCCCGGTGACCGCCGCGACACCACGGTGCTCCGCGAGCTGCTCCGCCCCGGCGCGGACCTGCTCGTCGACACCGTCGGGCTGACCCGCGACGACGCCCTGCAGCTCCGGCCGTTCCTCGACGACGTCGGCTCCACCGTGTTCGTGTCGTCGAAGGCCGTGTACGTCGACGAGCAGGGACGCCACGCGAACTCGACCGAGAAGCCGGTGTTCGGCGGTGCCGTGACCGAGCTGCAGCCGACGGTGGCCGCGGCTGACGGCGCCCCGACGAGCCGCGACGGCTACGGTGCCGCGAAGGTCGCCGCCGAGCAGGTCCTCCTCGACCACGGCGCCCCGGTCACGGTGCTCCGACCGTCGAAGGTGTACGGACCGGGCATCGGCCGACCTCGCGAGTGGTTCGTCGTCCGACGTGCGCTGGACGGCCGGGAGCGCATCCTGCTCGGCGACCACGGTCGCGGGGTCGACCACACGACGGCGGCGAGCGGCATCGCCTCCCTGGTCCGGCTCGTCGCCGACGCCCCGGACCGCCGCATCCTCAACGTCGCCGACGACGCGGCACCGAGCGTGCTCGAGATCGTCCGCACGATCGCCGGACACGTGGACCATGCGTTCGACGAGGTCCTGCTCGACGCCGACGCCCCGGCCTTCGTGGGCACCACACCCTGGTCGTCGCCGACGCCGTTCGTCCTCGACACCTCGGCCGCACGGACTCTCGGGTGGGAGCCGCCGACGTTCGCCACCGCGGTCCGACCGGAGCTCGACTGGCTCGTCGAGACGGCGCACGCGACCCCCGCGGACGGCGACGTCCCGTGGGCCGCGGACCCGTTCTGGGAGCGCCTGTTCGACTACGGCCCCGAGGACGCCGCCCTCGCACTGCTCTCCCTGAGCGGGAACTGACGCAGTGTCCCGCTCCGAGGTCCTGTTCATCGGGGGCCGGTCCGGTGTGGGCAAGTCGACCGCTGCCGAGGCCCTGCACGACCTCCTCGTCGCCGCCGACGTCCGGCACGCCGTGATCGAGGGCGACCTGCTCGACCTCGCCCACCCGGCGCCGCACGTCGAGTTCCCCGAGGCGCACCTCGCCGAGCGCAACCTCGCAGCGATGTGGTCCGCGTACCGCGAGCTCGGCTACCACCGGCTGGTCTACACGAACGCGGTGGCGGTGCTCGAACAGGACGCGCTGGCCGCTGCGATGGGCGACGACCCCGTCGTGACCGCGGTCCTGCTCCGCGCCGGGGACCAGGCGACGGCGGACCGCCTGCGCCGTCGGTCGGGTGGTCACCTGCCCGAGGCGCAGCTGGCACACAGCACGCGGACGGCCGGGAGGCTCGACGCGGCTGCCCGGGACGCCGTCACCCGGGTGGACACGGACTCCCTCGCCCCGCCCGAGGTGGCCGTGCGGCTCGCGTCGCTCACGGGTTGGCTGGACGCATGACCGACAACCGCCTCGGCTCCGCCGTCAGCCCGTACCTCCGTCAACACGCGGGGAACCCGGTGGACTGGCGGGAGTGGGGGCCCGAGGCCTTCGCCGAGGCCCGGGACCGCGGCGTGCCCGTGATGGTCTCGGTGGGCTACGCCACGTGCCACTGGTGTCACGTCATGGCGCGCGAGAGCTTCTCCGACCCCGAGGTCGGCGCGCTGCTGCGCCGGGACGTCGTCGCGGTCAAGGTCGACCGAGAGGAACGTCCGGACGTGGACGCCAGCCTGATGGCCGCGGCGAGCGCCTTCACGCAGCAGCTCGGCTGGCCGCTGACGACGTTCCTCACGCCGGACGGCCACGTGTTCTTCGCGGGCACGTACTTCCCGCCCACGCCGGTCGGGCAGGTGCCGTCGTTCCGGCAGATCCTCGCGGCGGTCGTCGACGCGTGGACCGAGCGACGGCACGAGGTGGACGCGAACGCGAGTGCGATCGCGACGGCGATCCGGCAGGGCGCCGAGGCGGACGCGACCGCCCGCCAAGGTGCCGACGGTGGCGGTGCCGAGCCGCGCCTCCCGGCAGTCGACAGCATCCGGGCCGTCACCGACCTGCTCACGCGGGCCGAGGACACCACCTACGGTGGTTTCGGTGGCGCACCGAAGTTCCCGAGCGCGCCCCTGCTGGAGTTCCTGTCCGACGCCGCGGCCGACGGCGACGACCAGGCGGACGGCCCGCTCGACCGCTCCCTGCACGCGATCCGGAGCAGCGAGCTGACCGACGCCGACGGCGGCGTCTTCCGGTACGCGACCAAGCGGAACTGGAGCGTGCCGCACTACGAACGCATGCTCTACGACAACGGCGGCCTGCTCGCCGTCGCGGGCGCCGAACAGGCGCGGGGCATCGCGGACTTCCTGCGGGACACCCTCCGACGACCGGACGGCGCGTTCGTCGCCGCGCAGGACAGCGAGTCGACGATCGACGGCCAGCGCGTCGAGGGCGAGTGGTACCGGCTGCCACTCGACGAACGCGGGCGACTCGACCCGCCGCCGCTCGACGACCAGGTGCTCACCGGGTGGAACGGCCTTGCCATCCGGGGCCTCGCGATCGCGGGCGCACGGCACGCGGACGACGAGATGGTCGCGCTCGCCCGCGGAGCCGCCGATGCACTGCTGGCCACGCACCTCGAAGACGGCTACGTCACGGTCCGCTCGAGCACTCCGCGTGGGGTGTCGAGCGCGCCGCCGACCATCGAGGACGTCGGACTCCTCGCCGAGGGGCTGCTCGAACTCGCGCTCGTGACGGGCGAGGTGTCGTACGCGGTGACCGCACGTGGGCTCGTCGACGACGGCCTGGCCGGACGCTTCGAGGTCGACCCGGTGCTCGCCGCTGCCGGCACGGCCACGGGCGAGCAGCCGCAGACCGCGATGCGATCGGGCACCGTCGCACTCGCTGCGGCGGCAGCGGTCCTCGCCGCGCTCACCGGCGATGCGACGTACCGGGCGGCCGCCGCGCGGCTCGTCGCGGACCGCGCCGCCACCGGCACCGAGCAGCCGCTCGGGCACGCGGACGCCCTCGGTGTCGCGCTCGCGCTGCAGCGGCCGTCGCGCGAGGTCGTCGTCGTGACGTCCGATCCGACCGACCCGCTCAGGACGACGGCGCGCGGCGCTCGTCGACCGGGGACGGTGCTCGCGCTCGTGACGCCCGACCAGGCGGTGGCCTGGACCGAGGCCGGGTTCGAACTGTTCGCGGGCCGGGACACCCTCGACCCCGCGGGCTACGTCTGCCACGACCGGGTGTGCTCGCTCCCCGCGCGCACCGGCGACGAGCTCGTCACCCAACTGACCTGATCGGCGCCGCCAGCGCCGGCGACGCCAGTGCCGCCCGCGGCTGTAAGCTGGAATGCTCATGTCGACCACGCCCGTCATCACGTACCCGCCCGAACTGCCGGTGTCGCAGCGGCGGGACGACATCGCGGCTGCCATCCGGGACAACCAGGTGGTCATCGTCGCCGGCGCGACCGGGTCGGGCAAGACGACGCAGCTGCCGAAGATCTGCCTCGAACTCGGGCGCGAGCACATCGGCCACACCCAGCCCCGACGCATCGCCGCACGGACCATCGCCGAACGCGTGTCCGAGGAGCTCGGCGGCGAACTCGGCGGACTCGTCGGCTACCAGGTGCGCTTCACCGATCGAGTGAGCTCGGACACCCGCATCAAGGTGATGACCGACGGCATCCTGCTCAACGAGATCCACTTCGACCGCGACCTGAAGCGGTACGACACGATCATCATCGACGAGGCGCACGAGCGCTCCCTGACGATCGACTTCCTGCTCGGGTACCTCAAGCGGCTGCTCGTCCGACGCCCCGACCTCAAGCTCATCATCACGAGTGCGACCATCGACCCGGAGTCGTTCTCGAAGCACTTCGGCGACGCCCCGATCATCGAGGTCTCCGGCCGCACCTACCCGGTGGAGATCCGGTACCGCCCGCTGGTGGCGGACGCCGCTGACGACGCCGACGAGACGAACGGGACCGACGACACCGACCCCCGGTCGGACGACAGCGGCCGCGGCGGGTCCCCCGACGACCGCGACACCATGCAGGGCATCACCGACGCACTCGACGAGCTCTCGCGGGAGGACCCGGGCGACGTGCTCGTGTTCCTGTCCGGCGAGAACGAGATCCGCGACGCACAGGACGCCATCGAGGGCAAGCGCTACCCGGGCACCGAGGTCCTCCCCCTGTACGGGCGGCTGTCCGCCGCCGATCAGCACCGCGTCTTCGAGCGCCGGCACACCCCCGGCATCCGTCGCCGCGTGGTGCTCGCCACCAACGTCGCCGAGACGTCGCTGACCGTCCCCGGCATCAAGTACGTCATCGACGTCGGGACCGCCCGCATCTCCCGGTACTCGCCGCGAGCGAAGGTGCAGCGCCTGCCGATCGAAGCGGTCTCGCAGGCGTCCGCCAACCAGCGCTCCGGTCGAGCGGGCCGCACGAGTGCCGGCATCGCGATCCGGCTCTACTCCGAGGACGACTTCGACCGGCGTCCCGAGTTCACCGACCCGGAGATCCTCCGCACGAACCTCGCCGCGGTGATCCTGCAGATGATCTCCCTCGGCTTCGGGGACATCGAGTCGTTCCCGTTCCTGCAGCCGCCGGACTCCCGCGGCGTGAAGGACGGCCTCGACCTGCTCCGGGAACTCCGCGCCGTCGACACCGACGGCCGGATCACGAAGACCGGCAAGCAGCTCACACGGCTGCCGATCGACCCGCGGCTCGGCCGGATGGTGCTCGAGGCCGGACGACAGGGCGTCGGTCGCGAGGTCATCGCCGTCGTCAGTGCCCTGAGCATCCAGGACCCCCGCGAACGTCCCCTCGAGAAGCGGGCGCACGCCGATCAACTGCACGCCCGGTTCGCCGACCCGACGAGCGACTTCCTGACGCTGCTCAACCTCTGGAACCACATCGAGGACAAGCAGGACGAGCTGTCGTCGAGTGCCTTCCGTCGTCTGTGCAAGGCCGAGTTCCTCAACTACCTCCGCATCCGCGAGTGGCAGGACCTGTACCGGCAGCTGTCCCGCGCCGCGAAGCAGGTCGACGTCCGGGTCGGGCAGTCCCGCTCCGACGACGGCGACGCCGTGCACCGGTCGCTCCTCGCCGGACTCCTCAGCCAGATCGGGCTGCGCGACAAGGAGAAGCGCGACTACCTCGGGTCCCGGAACACCCGGTTCGTCGTGTTCCCCGGCAGCGTCCTCGCCAAGAAGCAGCCGGACGCCGTGATGGCCGCCGAGCTCGTCGAGACCAGCCGGCTGTTCGCCCGCACGGTCGGACGGATCGACCCCGCCTGGGTCGAGCCGCTCGCCGGTGACCTCCTCAAGCGCACCCACGGTGAACCGCACTGGGAGAAGAAGCAGGGCGCGGCCGTCGCCTACGAGCGGGTCACCCTGTTCGGCGTCCCGATCGTCCAGCGGCGCCGCGTGCAGTACACGCGCATCGACCCGGAGCACTCCCGCGAGCTCTTCATCCGGCACGCCCTGGTGGAAGGCGAGTGGGACTCCCAGCAGGCCTTCGACCGGACGAACCGGCAGCTCCGCCGCCAGCTCGAACAGCTCGAGGAGCGCACCCGCCGCCGCGACATCCTGTTCGACGACGAGCGCGTGTACGAGTTCTACGACGCCCGCGTCCCCGCCGACGTCGCGACCACCCGGGACTTCGAGGGCTGGTGGCGGCAGACGCGACGCGACCAGCCGGAGCTGCTCACGATGCGGCGATCGGACCTCCTCGACGAGGACGCCGCCGAAGCGGCAGAGGACGACGCCGAGTACCCGACCCAGTGGCGGAGCGGCGACCAGCGCCTCGCCATCAAGTACCGGTTCGAGCCGGGCGCGCAGGACGACGGCGTGAGCGTGCAGGTCCCCCTGGCGCTGCTCCCCCGCATGCGCGAGGAGGGTTTCGACTGGCAGGTGCGCGGTCTCCGGAAGGAGCTCGTCACCGCACTGATCAAGTCGCTGCCGAAGCAGATCCGCAAGAACGTCGTGCCCGCGGCGGACTGGGCCGAGAAGATCGTCGCCGAGCTCCCCGACGACGCCCCGACCGAGCCCACCGAGTCGTTCCGTGCGACGCTCGCGAAGGCCATCCAACGGATGACCTACGTGCCGGTCACCGAGTCGGACTTCGACCTCGCCCGCGTCCCGTCGCACCTGTTGCCCACGTGGGCGGTCGTCGACGAACGGGGGCGCCGGGTCGAGGCCGGCAAGGACCTGTCGGCCTTGCAGACCAAGCTCAAGGACCGGACTCAGCAGAGCGTCGCCTCCGCCACGGTGCGGGCCGCCAACCGGCCTGGAGGCGCGGCTCGCGTCGCGTCCGCCGGTGGCGGTCAGCAGGTGGAACGGTCCGGACTGACCGCCTGGCCCGACACGGACCTGCCGGAGACGCTCGACACCAAGCAAGCCGGCGGCGTCATCCGCGCCTACCCGGCGCTCGTCGAGGAGGGCACCGGGCCGAAGGCGACCGTCGGTGTCCAGTTGCTCGCGACCCCGTCCGACCGTGCAGTCCGGATGCCCGCCGGCGTCCGCCGGCTCGTCATGCACGCCGTGCCGTCGCCCGTGTCGTACATCCAGTCGCACCTCACCGCGCAGGAGAAGCTCGCACTCGCTGCCAGCCCGTACCCGTCGACGGCAGCACTGTTCGACGACGTGCTCGCCGCGGTCGTCGACGCCGGGATCCGTCGAGCGCACCCTGACGGACTCGTCTTCACGAAGTCGGCGTTCGAGGCCGTCCGCGACGCCGTGTCCGCCTCGGTGGTGGACACGATGTTCACGGCGGTGTCCGAGGTCGCCGCGGTCCTCGCCGCACACCGGGCAGCGGAACGGTCCCTCAAGCAGGCGAACTCGATGTCGCTGCTGGCCGCACTGACCGACATGCGCCAGCAGATGGAGCGACTGGTGTTCCCCGGGTTCGTCTCGGTGGCGGGGCTCGACCGGCTCCGGCGCATCCGGGTGTACCTGCAGGGGGTGGACGCCCGCGTGCAGAAGCTCCTGCAGAACCCCGGGCGGGACGCCACGTGGATGCGCGAGGTCACCGTCGCGACCGATCGCTACGTCGACGCCGGCGGGCAGTTCCCCCCGGCCGTCGGTGCGCACCCGGAGCTCGTGCACGCGCGGTGGATGCTCGAGGAGTTCCGCCTCAGTCTCTTCGCGCAGGAACTGGGGACCGCCGAGACGGTGTCGTTGCAGCGGATCACGAAGGCCCTGACGGCCGCGCGCTGATCGGTCTAGCGTGTCGGCCATGATCGGCACACTCGACGTCGTCGTCCTGGACTGCCCGGACCCGCGCGCCCTCGCCCGCTTCTACGTGGAACTGCTCGGCGGCGAGATCGTCGCGTTCGACGAGGACTGGGCCGAGATCGCACTGCCCTTCACCGACCACCGGCCGATCCTCGCCTTCCAGCAGGTGGCGGAGTACCGCGCACCGGAGTGGCCCGGGCAGGACGTCCCCCAGCAGAGCCACCTCGACGTGAAGGTCGACGACCTCGACGCCGGCGAGACCGCGGTCCTGGCGATCGGCGCGACGGCGACCGGTTCGGGGACGGACACCTTCCGGGTCTACCTCGACCCCGCCGGGCACCCGTTCTGCCTGATCCGGCCGAACGACTGACCCGCGGTGACGGAGATCCGTGCGGTCCTGTTCGACCTGGACGGGGTGATCCGGCACTTCCACCCCGAGCACGTCGCGAGCATCGAACGCGAACACGCCTTGGCTCCCGGATCGATCGAGTCGTTCGCGTTCTCCACCCCCGTGATCGACGACGTGACCACCGGCCGGATCACCCGCGCCGAGTGGGTCCGTGCGATCGGCGAACACCTCGCCGCGCCGGCGGCAGCCGAGGCCTGGGGACGGCAACCGTTCACGCCCGACGACGCCGTGCTCGAGCTCGTCGACGAGCTCCGTGCCGCCGGGTACACGACCGCCGTGCTCACGAACGGCACGGACGGTGTCCCGGGCGAGGTCGCGTCGTTCGGGTTGCCCGACCGCGTCGACGCGGTGTTCAGCTCGCACGCGATCGGGTTCACGAAGCCCGACGTCCGGGCGTTCCGCCACGTGCTCGACGCGCTCGGCCTCGACGGCCCGGAGGTGTTCTTCACCGACGACTCTGCAGCGAAACTCGCCGGGGCGGTCGAACTCGGGATGACCGTCCACCACTACACGAGCGTCGCAGCGCTCCGAACGGCACTCGGTGCCGCAGGGGTGCGCCCCGTCACCGAAGCATCGACAGGACGTGGGATCCGATGAGCTGGCCGTTCGTCAGCACGGCGATCGCGAGCACCACGAGCGCGGCGATCGTCCCGACGATCGAGTAGTGCTCGTCGTACCGACGGATGGCGAGCTGCACGACCAGGACCAGTGCGGAGACGAGCACGGGCAGAGCGGCTGCTCCGAGGTACCAGCCGAGCGTGGCGCCGTCGCTCAGCCGGTCGTCGCCTTGCCCGACCTCGGCGCGGATGTACACGATGAGCTGCACCAGCCAGCACACCAGCAGTGTCCCGGGGAGCAGGACCGCGATCGCGACGCCGGTACCGACACCGGTGGTGCGGTCGTACTCGCTCATGCGGCCGGGAAGGCGAGGCCCTCGACGACCTGCACGTGCGGCAGCGCGCCCAGCACCGAGCCCGGCAGGAACAACTTCGCGGCGCGGCGTCCGGCGCCGATGACCGCGTCGGGAGCGCCCAGCACGCGCGAGTCGACGTACACCGGCCACGCAGCTGGCAGACCGATCGGGGTGATCCCGCCGTACTCCATGCCGGTGAGTTCCACGGCCTGGTCCATCGGCGCGAAGCTGGCCTTCCGGACGTCGAGGAGCTTCTTCACCGTGCGGTTGACGTCGAGCTTCGTGGACGCGAGCACCACACACGCGGCGAAGCGGACGTCCTCCCCGCGCTTGCCCGCGACGACGATGCAGTTCGCGCCGCCGTCGAGGGGGAAGCCGTACGCATCCGAGAACGCCGCGGTGTCGGCCAGGTCGGGGTCGATCGGCGCGGCCTCGATCCGGTCAACCAGCTCAGCGGGCAACTCGGCCAGCGCCGATGACACGGGAGCGGCCAGCGGTTCGGGAGTGGTCAGGGCAGGAACCCGTTCGAGCGTCGGCATGCCGTCCAGCCTAGGGAGGGTCCCGCCGCCATGCTGAGGACATGTCGACGTACGACGGACACCTCACCGCGCTCGCGGACGCGGCGGAACGGTTCGATGCCGCGCTCCGGACCGGCGACCGCACTGCTCCCGTGCCGTCGTGCCCCGGCTGGACCGTCGTGGACCTCGGCGAGCACCTGACGGACGTGCACCGCTGGGCCCTCGGACAGCTGACCGGCGAGGAGCAGGAGCCGCTCGCGCGTGCCGACTTGGCAGACCGCTTCCGTGCCGGCGCCGACGAGTTGATCGGTGCACTCCGCACACGAACGGCGGACACCGCGTGCACGGCGATCTACCCACCCGACACCGCCGCGACCTGGGCGCGGCGGCAGGCGCACGAGACGGCGATCCACCTGTGGGACGCGCAGCACGCGCTGGGAGGCGATCCGCGCCTCCAGGCAGAGCTGGCGACCGACGGCGTCCGTGAGGTGGTGGACGACCTGTACCCGCGACAGGTGCGGCTGGGCCGCGTCGAGCCGCTGACGGAACCGGTCGTCTTCGCGTTCACCGACGCGCCCGGCGAAGCCGTGCTCGGCGGTGGCGAGCCCGCCGTCCGCGTCGCGGGCCGAGCTGAGGACCTGCTCCTGGTCCTGTGGGGACGGCGGACACCCGAAATGGTGCACCTCGCGGTGGAAGGCGATCGCGGAGCACTCGACCGCGCGCTCGGGACCAAACTGGTGCCATGACGGAACTCCGCCCCCTCGACATCGAGCACTGGCCACGCCGCGAGCACTTCGAGCACTACCGCGACCGGGTGCCGTGCACGTGGGAGATGACCGTCGAGCTCGACGTCACCGACTTCGCCGAGACCGTGCGCGCGACGGACCGGCGGACCTACGCGTCGCAGATCTGGGCGATCGCGAGCGTGGTGAACCGGCACGCCGAGTTCCGGATGCAGCTGCTCGACGACGGATCACCAGCGGTCTGGGACGTGGTGCACCCGATGTTCACGGTGTTCCACCCCGACACCGAGACGTTCTCCGTCCTGGTCGTCCCCTACGACGAGGACCCCGCCCGGTTCCACGCTGCCGCCGTCGCGACGATCGCGCGGTACCGGGACGACCACCGGATGTTCCCGCAGGAGGACCGCCCCAGGAACGTGTTCGACATCTCGACGCTGCCGGGGACGTCCTTCACCGGGTTCGCGTTGCACGTGCGGGACGGCTGGGACCACCTCCTGCCGATCTTCACGATCGGTCGGTACCGGTTCGTGGAGGGGCGCACGGTCATGCCCCTCGTCGTGCAGATGAACCACGCGGTCGCCGACGGGTTCCACGGGTCGAGGCTCGTCGACGAGCTCCAGACGGTGTTCGCCGAGGCGGGTTGGGTCCGGAGGTGAGCGGAGAGATCACGGTCCGACCGGCCGTCCCGAGCGACGCGGCGGCGATGGCACAGGTGCACGTCGCCTCGTGGCGGTCGACGTACCGCGGGCTGATGCCGGACGCGATGCTGGACGACCCGGGGTTCGTGGCCCGACGCGAAGGGTTCTGGACGACGGCGCTGACCGACGAACGCTTCGCCTCGAACCGGGTCTCGGTGGCAGAGCAGGACGGCGAGGTGGTCGGGGTCGCGATGTCCGGACCGGTCACGAACGCCGAACCCGGGGTCCTGCACCTGTACGTCCTGTACCTGCTCGACGGGCACCACGGTTCCGGAGCGGGCAGTGCCCTGCTCGACGCGGTGATCTCGCCGACGGAGCCCGCGGTGCTGTGGGTGGCTGACCCGAACCCACGGGCGCAGGCGTTCTACCGGAAGCGCGGGTTCGTGGCGGACGGGGTCGAGCAGGTCGAGGACGGGGTGCGGGAGATCCGGATGGTCCGCAACCCCGACGCCTGACCTCGTCCCCCGGTCGCCCACCGGTCCGGGAGTCGGCGCGAGCAGGCTGGATCGATGAACGACACCGAACTCACCGAACGAGCCGTCAGCAGTGCCCTCGACAACGTGGCGGACGGCGGCAAGCCCTTCGCGTGCCTCATCGTCCGGGACGGCGAGGTCGTCGTCGAGGCGGTGAACCACGTCGCGCAGACCGGCGACCCGACGGCCCACGCCGAGATCCGGGCGATCCGGGCCGCGGCGGAGCAGGGCATCACCGACCTCGGCGAGTACGACGTCTTCGTCACCGCCTACCCGTGCCCGATGTGCCTCGGTGCGCTGTACTACGCGCAGCCGGGCCGTGTGGTCTACGCGGCGACCCGGGAGCAGGAGGGCGAGCACTACGAGGACGGCAACCGCCTGATGACCCTCGCCACGTTCTACGACGAGTACGCGAAGCCCGCCGAGGAGCGCGCGTTGCGCGCCGAGCAGGGGCACGTCGACGACCCCACCGCCCCGTTCCGGGAATGGACGGCCCGACACGCGGGCTGACGATCGTCGGGACCGCCATCGGACTGGAGGCGCGGGGCGGTCCCGCACCGTGCCTCCAGTCCGATGGCGCGCACCTCGCGGTCAGGAGGCGCGCGCCTCCAACGCCTGCTCGTACTCGCGCCGGACGGCGTCGCCGCCCCTGCGGCGCCAGTCGCGCACCGTCGCCTTCCAGGACGACACCTTCGCCCGCCCGAGCAGCACGTCGTTGATCGCGTTCGTCGCGAACGTGCCGATCGCCGGTCCCTTCGTCGAGTTCGTCGGCGAGTACAGGCCGTAGACGGGGTTCGGCAGACCGCTGTCCAGCCACGAGGCGAGCGACTCGTACACGGTGTCCGTCATCGTCGGGTTGCCGGCGTAGTACAGCGGCAGCGGGCACTCGGTGAAGTACTGCAGCGGGAACTCGCCGAGGCCCGTCTCGCTGTTGCCCGTCTTCGTCAGCACGGGAGCTCCGTCGCGGTACTCGAAGTCGCGGCCCTCGATGCCGAACTTGCGGTAGGTCCAGGCCTCGGTGCCGAACGGCGACGCACACCAGTTCAGGACCTCGAGGAGCATCCGCACGCGGGACTCCGACCCGGCAGCGACCGATGCGATCGTGTTGTTCGGGTCGCCCAACCAGGGCTTCGCGGTGGCGCCCGACGGCCCGACGAACGGGGCGACGGTCAGCTCGAACCCGGAGCCCGGCGTCGCCTGCTGCAGGAGTCCGGGGATCGCGCTGTACGTGTCGGACAACATGAGCGCGGAGCCCTGCACGAACCAGACCTTGCCGTTGTAGGCGGTGATGCTGTCCGGGTGGACGAGGTCCTCGGCGATGAGCCGGCGGGAGACGTCGAGGAGCTCCTGGTACTCCTCGAGCTCGTACATGTGGGTGAGCCGCCCGCCCTGCTGCTGCCACTGGTTCGGCAGCCCGAGCATCGGCCCGAGGATGTTCGTCGGCGCCGAGGCGAGGGCCCAGCGGTTCGCATGCGGGTCGGACACCTGCCGGCAGAGCTGCACGAACTCGTCGACGCTCGAGAACGACGGGTCGACACCGAGCCGCTCGAAGACGTCCTGGCGTCGGTGCAGCGCCTGCGAGGTCAGCGGCCCGCGCGGCACCGGGACGCCGTAGATGCCGCCCGAGAACACCGTCCCGCGCCACGACGCGGTGGGCAGGTTCGCCAGGTACGGGTAGTCGCGGACGCCGCTGCCGGACAGGTACGGGCTGAGGTCGGCGGCCTTCGCCTCGAGGAACTGCGGCAGGTACGAGAACGCCTGGTTGATGGTGAACACGTCGCCGAGGGTGTCGCCGGCGACCTGCGTGGCGAACTTGTTCCCGAAGTCCGCGTTCGGGGTGATCGTCAGGTCGAGGTCGATCCCCATCCGCTCGTCAAGTCCTTGCCAGTACGGGTTGCTGCCCTTCGACGGCGGGACGGGCGAGTTCGTGGGGACGCTGCCGTGCACGGTGGACCCGTCGCCGGGCTTGCCCTTCGTCGGCACGAGGGTCGCCGGGATCTTCCGGAACGCGCTCGGCATGAGCGGGCTGGTCTTCGGCAGCACCGGTTCCGGTCCGCCGGTCCAGGGCACGTAGTCCGGCAGCTGCACGGCCTTGTTGATCGCCTTCACGTCGGTCGAGCGGGTCACGGTGGAGCAGCTGGCCAGCAGACTGGTGGCCGCGATGCCGATCCCGCCCGCGATGAGCGTGCGGCGACTGAACGAGGAGGTCATGGTCAGCCCTTCACCGCGCCGGTCAGGACACCCTTGGCGAAGTGCCGCTGCAGGAACGGGTAGACGATGAGGATCGGCACGATCGAGACGACGAGGATCGCCATCTGGATCGACGCCTGCGGGGGCAGCGCGTCGGAGGACGTGCCGAGGTCGGCACCACCGAGCTGCGCGTTGTTGATGACGTACGTCCGGAGCACGAGCTGCAGGGGCCACTTCGCGGTGTCGTTGATGTAGAGCAGGGCGTTGAAGAACGCGTTCCAGTAGCCGACCGCGTAGAACAGGCCGATCACCGCGAGCACGGCCTTCGACAGCGGGAGCACGATCCGCCAGAACACGGCGAAGTCCCCGGCGCCGTCGATGCGCGCGGACTCGAGGAGCTCCTTCGGGATCGCCATGAAGAACGACCGCATGACGATGACGTTGAACGCGCTGAGGGCCGTCGGCAGGATCAGCGCCCAGTAGGAGTCGAGCAGGCCGAACTGCTTCACGACGAGGTAGTTCGGGATGAGTCCGGGTGCGAACAGCAGGCTGACGAGCACCAGACTCAGCACGAACCCGGAGCCGTAGGACCCCGGCCGGCTCAGGGCGTAGGCGAGCATCGCGCTCACGAACAGGCTGATGAGTGTGCCGACGACCGTGATGCCGATGCTGACGAGCATGGCGCGGGTGACGACACCGCCGGCGAAGATGCTCTCGTACGCACCGAGGTCGACCCCCTTCGGCCACATCACGAACCCGCCGGCGTCGTTCACCTGGGCGACGGGCGCGAGGCTGGTCGACACGATGCCGACGAACGGCAGGATCACGACGAGGCAGATCACGAGCAGGACGAACCCGGTCAGCAGCCGTCCGGGCAGCGGCGGAGCGTCCGGTCCCCCGCGCTTCCGCTTCCGCGGACCGGGCACGGTGACGGTGTGCGTGGCGGTCACTTCGACTCCTTCTGGTAGACGCCCGCTTCGCCGAAGACGTGCGCGAGCTTGTTGGCGCCGAGGACGAGCAGGACGCCGACGACGCCCTTGACGAGGCCGACCGCGGCGGCGACGCCCCACTGCCCGCCGAGCACGCCGTTGTTGTAGACGTAGGTGTCGAGGACCTCGCTCGCGGCACGACCGACGGCCTGCTGCTGGAGGAGGATCTGCTCGAACCCGACGGTCAGGGAGTCACCGAGCCGGAGGATGAGCAGCAGGATGATGATCCCGCGCATGCCCGGCAGGGTGACGTGCCAGAGCTGCCGCCAGCGGGAGGCGCCGTCCATCTTCGCCGCCTCGTACAGGCTGGCGTCGATCGAGCTGAGGACCGCGAGGAACAGGATCGTCGCCCAGCCGGTGTCCTTCCAGATCACCTGGCTGGTGAGCAGGGCGATGAAGCCGTTCGGGTTGCCGAGGAAGTCGATGGCGTCACCGCCGGCCGCACGGATGGCGTTGTTGACGAGCCCGGATCCGCCGAGGATCTGCTGGAAGACCGCGACGACGATCACCCACGACAGGAAGTGCGGCAGGTAGAGGACCGACTGCACGACCTGCTTGATCCGCTCGGAGAGCAGCGAGTTGAGCATGAGCGCGAGGATGATCGGCGCCGGGAACACGAAGACGACCTGCACGAGGGTGATGAGCAGCGTGTTGCCGAGCGCTCGGAGGAACTCGGGGTCTCCGTTGAAGATCACCGCGAAGTTCTCCACGCCGACCCACGGGCTGCGGCCGAGCGGCACGAACGGCAGGTACTCCTGGAACGCGATGAGGTTGCCGAGCAGCGGCAGGTAGTGGAACGCGAGCAGCAGCGCGACGCCCGGCAGGCCCATGAGGAGCAGCACCCGGTCGCGCCGGATCCGCTGCCACGTGCTGCGGCGGCGGAGCCCGGGGGCGGGCGGTGGTGCGGTGTGCGCTGTGGTCGTCGCGCGGACGTCGAGCTTCGTCACTCGTGGGGCCTCCTCCGTTGGATTCCTGGAGCGACCCTCGCGTCGGTGGCAATGTTGCGGCAACCCGTTGCCACAATTTTCCATCGTTGTAACGGTCCATCGTCGGCGCGATCGCGTCGGCGACCGATCACCGGACTGGAGGCACGTGGCGGGCCCGCCCCGCGCCTCCAGGATTCGTGTCGTCGCCTCGCGACGCGGTAGATTCCAAGCGCGCGCCGCAGCCGCGCATCGCGCAGCAGGGGGGACTCTTCGTGACCGTCGCGCCACAGGTGCCTCGTCACCACGTGCCCGCTGCCCGCCACCGGGCCGGACGGACGACACGGCACCCCGGCACCGCGGCCTCGACGAAGCACCTGCGCCTCGAGATCCAGGCCGTCCGCGCGGTCGCGATCGCCGCGGTCGTGCTCTACCACCTGTTCCCCGGCGTCCTGCCCGGCGGCTACGTCGGCGTCGACGTCTTCTTCGTGATCTCCGGGTTCCTCATCACGGCGCACATCGCGAAGCCGCTCGCGACCGGCCGGTTCAGCTTCCGCGTGTTCTACGCACGACGTGCGTGGCGGTTGCTGCCCGCCTCGCTGGCGACCCTCCTGGTGACGGTCGCACTCACCGCGGTGTTCGTCCCCCGGACGCTGTGGAAGGACTTCACCGAGCAGATCATCGCGAGCGCGCTGTACGTCGAGAACTGGGCGCTCGCCGCCAACTCCGTGGACTACTCAGCGCTGGCGTCCGACTCGAGCATCGTGCAGCACTTCTGGTCGCTGTCCACCGAGGAGCAGTTCTACGCCCTGTGGCCGCTCGTGCTCTGGTTCTGCGCGTACCTCCGCTACCGTCGTCGCCGGCGCAGCGGGGTCTCGCTCGCCCCGGCCATCGCCATCGCGCTCGGCGCCGTGTTCGTGCTCTCGCTCGCGTACTCGATCTGGTTCACCGGCGTGTCCTCGGCGGCGTACTTCACCACGACGACGCGCGCGTGGGAGTTCGCCGCAGGCGGGCTGCTCTGGCTCGGGCTGCAGCGGGTCCGGATCCCCGACGCCCTCGCCGCGGCGATGAGCTGGGCCGGGCTCGCGGTCATCGCGGCGACGGTCCTGACGTTCGACGCCTCGACGCCGTTCCCCGGGTGGACCGCGCTCCTGCCGATCACCGGTGCCGCGCTCGTGATCGCCGGTGCGATGCCCGAGGCCCGCTGGGGACCGGCGTTCCTGTACCGGCTCCGGCCGGTGCAGTGGCTCGGCGACGTGTCGTACTCGCTCTACCTCTGGCACTGGCCGCTGCTCATCGTGATGCCCTTCGTCATCGGGCTCGCCAGCGGCGTGGCGACGCCGCTCTGGGCGAAGGGCCTCGTGCTCGCGATCGCCCTCGTGCTCGCGCACTTCTCCCGTCGCCTCGTCGAGCTCCCCGTGATCGCCTTCTCCACCGAGCGGATGCGTGCTCCCCGTCCGCGCCACCGCGGCGTCCTGGTGCTCGCCGTCGCGGGCATGCTCGTGGTCGCCCTGCCGGCAGCTGGCATGTACGGCTCGGCGGCGCGGGAGGAGGCCGCGGCGAGCACCACCGTCGACGTGACCATCGCCGCCGACGGCACCCTCACCGTCCCCGCCTGCCGCGGTGCCGCTGCGATGCAGGACGGTGCCGACTGCCCGCAGGTCGACCCGGACGACATCACGCCGAGTCCGGTCCAGGCCGCGTCCGACGACTTCGCCGACCAGGCCGGCGCCGGCTGCCAGATCGCGGGCTCCGACACCACCGTGAAGGGGTGCGAGGTCGGCGATCCCGACGGCACCGTGCGGCTGGCCGTCGTCGGCGACTCGCACGCCTCGAACTACGTCCCCGCACTGCAGCTCATCGCGAAGGCGCACCACTGGAGCCTGACGACCTACCTGCACTCCGGCTGCCCGCTGACCCGTGCGTCCATCGCCGCGGCGTGCAACGAGTGGAAGGCGGACACGCTCGAGAAGCTGCAGCAGGAGCAGTACGACGTCGTGTTCGTCGCGGCGATGTCCCGGACCCCGTGGCCCAGCGGCATGGTCCGGCACGCCGACGACCTCACACCGGCGGTCCGCGACAAGGCGGCAGCCGGGTACACCTCGGCGTGGGAGCAGCTGCAGCAGGCCGGGTCCGCGGTCGTCGCACTGCGCGACAACCCCGACCCGAGCATCGGCGGCGTGCCCGACGTCCCGAGCTGCGTCGAGCAGTCCGGCGACGGCGCCGACTGCGACTTCAGCGAAGCGGCCGGACTCCTCGACGACCCGGTGGCGCAGGCGGCGAGGACCACGCCGGGTGTCCGGCTCATCGACTCGACCGCGATGTTCTGCGCCGACGGCACGTGCCCGGCGGTGATCGGCGGCGTGGTGGTGTACCGGCAGCTGCAGCACGTCACGCAGACGTACTCGCGGTCGATGGCGCCGTTCCTCGAGCCCGAGGTCGCGGCGGCCGTCGAGACGGCGACGACCGGCTGACCGGGTCGCAGCCGTCGGGCGGGCCGTGCGGCATGCTGGGGGCATGACCTTCGAGCAGCACGCACAGTCGTTCGGAGCGGCAGCCGACGCCTACGAGCACGGTCGCCCCGGCTCCCCGTCGGCGGTCGCCGGCTGGCTCTTCCCGGGCGGGGCCCGGCTCGTCGCCGACGTCGGAGCGGGGACCGGGAAGTTCACCCGCACGCTGGTCGACCACGCGGAGGAGGTCGTCGCCGTCGAACCGGACGCGGCCATGCGTTCGCGGCTGCAGACCGCGCTGCCGGACGTCCGGGCACTCGACGGGACGGGCGAGTCGATCCCGCTCGGGGACGGCGTCGCCGACGGTGTGACGTTCGCCCAGGCGTGGCACTGGGTCGACCCGGTACGAGGTGCCGCCGAGGTGGCACGCGTGCTGCGGCCCGGCGGCGTGTTCGGGCTGGTCTGGAACGTCCGCGACGAGACGAAGCCCTGGTCCGCACGACTCGGAGCGCTCATGAAGCAGCCCGAGTCCCGGGTGATGGACTACGGCGCACCCGTCGTGGGCGCCCCGTTCGGCGAGGGCGAGTACGAGCAGTTCTCCTGGGTCCACGAGCAGGACCGCTCGGCGTTCCTCGACATGGTCGCCTCGCGGAGCTACGTCATCGTCCGACCCGAGTCCGAGCGGACCGCGCTGCTCGACGCCGTGCAGCGACTGCTCGACGAGGACCCGGAGACCGCCGGGCGACCGACCGTCCCCGTCGAGTACACGACGTACGTGCACAAGTACGTCCGACCCTGACCAGACACCGCTACGCTCGACCCGATGCGCGCAACCGTGCGGGACGTGGCCGCCCTCGCCGGGGTGTCGCCGAAGACCGTCTCCAACGTCATCAACGGCGGCGTCGTGGTGCGCCCGGAGACACGGGAGCGCGTGGAGCAGGCCCTCGCCGAGCTCGACTACGTGCCGAACCTGTCCGCCCGCGGGCTGCGCAACGGCCGCTCCGGCGCGATCGCGCTGACCCTGCCGGAGATGGCCAGCGCCTACTCGGCCGAACTCGCGCAGTGGTTCGTGGAACTCGCCCGTGAGCGCGGGTGGACCGTGCAGCTCGACCAGACCGGCAACGAGCCGACCCGCGAGCGTGACCTGGTCTCCCGCGCGCGGGCGCACCTCGTCGACGGACTCATCCTGAACCCGGTGTCGCTCAGCGCGAGCGTCCTGGCCTCGACCGAGGGGCTCCCGCCGACGGTCGTGATCGGCGAGGTCGAACCCGAGCACGTCGACCAGGTGCACGTGGACAGTCGCGCGGCGGCCGAGCAGGTCACGGCGTACCTGGTGTCCCGAGGGCACCGTCGGATCGCGATCGTCGGCGCGGCGCGGGCCACGGCAGCGACGGCCACGAGCGAACTCCGGGAGCGCGGGTACCTCGCCGCACTGTCGGCCGCGGGCATCGAGCCCGATCCGGCACTCCGCGTCCCGCTGCCCTCGTGGACCACCAGTGCCGCGGCGGAGGCGTTCGCGGCGTGGCTCGACGAGCACCCGCTGCCCGACGCGGTCTTCGCCTTCACCGACTCGATCGCGTTCGGGGTGCTCCACGTCCTCGCCGCCCGGGGCGTCCGGGTGCCCGAGCAGGTGAGCGTCATCGGGTTCGACGACGTGGACGGCGCCGCCTACGCGATCCCGGCACTCAGCACGGTGTCGTTCGACCGACGGGCCTTCGCGACGGCCGCCCTCGACCTGCTCACCCGGCGGATCGCCGAGCGCGACGCCGCCCCCGAGACGGTCGTCATCCCGCACCGGATCGTCGAGCGCGCGAGCGTCGCCGACCGCTGAGTCCTGCTCGTCCGGGAAACCGCCGCGGCCCGGCTCGGCGTACGCTCCCGCGCATGACCGCTGCTGACCCGTCGATGCCGACGCTCGCCGCCACCGTCCTGCAGTCCCCCGAACCGCTCGCGCTCGCCCGGTTCTACGGCGCGCTCACGGGTTGGACCGTCCACGAGGACGACCCGACCTGGGCCCGCATCCGCCCCGCGGACGGACCGGGCCTCTCCGTGCAGTACGAACCCGCCTACGTGGCACCGACCTGGCCCGGGACCGAGGACGCTCCGGGCATGCAGCTGCACCTCGACTTCCAGGTCGAGGACCTGCCGGCGGCGGTCGCCCGCGCCGAAGAGCTCGGAGCCCGGCAGGCCGAGTTCCAGCCGCAGGACGACGTCCGGGTGCTGCTCGACCCGGACGGCCACCCGTTCTGCCTGTTCCTGCCCGGCGCCTGATCCCGCCCGCCCGGCGCACCTCGCACCGTGCGAGCCCGGCGACGTCCGGCGGCGTCCGGCGTCGTCCGGCGTCGTCGGTGCGAGGTTCCGGACACGGTGCGAGGTTCGCCGGCCCGCACGGTGCGCGGAACCTCGCACACTGCAGCCCGCCTCGCGCCCGCCCGCCCGTCAGCCCGGCAGGTCCCCCGCCGCCCGCAGCACGGCGGCCGTGGTCCTGGGATCGCCGAGGATCCGGAAGTGGCCGCCGACGGGCACCCGCACGTTCGTGGCCCCGGCGAGCGCACTCCCCTCCGGGATGAGCGTGTCGAACACCCCGTACACCGACGTGATCCGCGCGTTGGCGTCGAGCTCCCGCGCGAGGCCGGCGAGCACCGGGTCGCCGGACCGGAACGCCCGGAGGTGTCGGACCGGCGCGAGCCGCGCGTACCCCGAGCCTCCGAAGGGGGTCGACACCGCCACCATCCGGTCGATCCTCCCGTGGTCGTCGAGTCGCGTCATCGCGTACTTGCCGATGAGCCCGCCCTTGCTGTGCGTCACGAGCAGGACGTCACTCAGGTCGTGGCGCTCCAGGTACGCGAGCACCGCCCGCGCCGACTCCGGAACGGGACGCAGGTTGTGCCGGAGCACCGAGAGCACGTGCACCGGGTGTCCGCGGTCGTGCAGCGCGTCCATCAGCGGCCGCATGAAGTGCCAGGTCTCGTAGACACCGGGGACCACGACGACGGGCTGTCCGTCGCCGGTCCGGTAGTCGTCGGCCGTGGTCGGCCCGAAGCTCCGCAGCTGCCACCGGATCGCGTACCACCAGTCGAGTGCGGCCCACCATCCGCGACGCACCAGCGAGATCCGGACGGGAGGCGCGGTGCGGTCCGTGCGCGTCGGCCCGGGTCCGGACGTGGTCGCCTCGGTCATCGCTGGCCCTCCGCCGTCACACGCACGACCCGAGGCTACGCGGCACGCCTGGCGGACCGTCGGCGCAGTGCACAGTGAGGCGTCAGCCCGGTCATCGGCCGCACACAAGGAACCGGTGTGCACTCGTCTCCATGAGCGACACCACCCCCACGAACCCCGGCGACCCGACGCAGCGCACCGACGCGCACCCGACGGCCACGCAGCCCCCCACCGCGTACCCGAGCAGCCCCGCGGGCTGGGGAGCGGCTCCGACACCCACCTCCACTGCGACGCTCGACGCACCCGCCGCGCCCGCCGCACCTCCCGCCGGCCCGTACGCTCAGTACCCGTACGGCGCGACCCCCTGGTACGGGAACGCCGCCGCGACTCCCGCCGGGAAGCGCCGCAGTGGGCCGAAGCCGCCGTGGTTCTGGCCGATCGTCGCCGTGGCCGTCGGGCTCGCGGCGCTCCTCGTCGGCGGCGGCATCGGGTTCGCGATCGGCCACGCCATCGGCGGCGGCACGAGCCAGTCCACGACGCAGGTGCCCGGGAACGGCACGAACGGCTTCCCCGGCGGCGGGACCAACGGCGGGACGAACGGCGGGACGAACCAGTTCCCCGGCACGAGCGGTTCCTCCTCGAACAGCTGAGGGCTACGCTCCGACCATGCGCAAGGTGACGGCAGGGCTGTTCGCGTCGGTCGACGGCGTCGTGCAGGACCCGTACGAGTTCCAGTACGACTCCTTCGACGACGAACTCGGAGCGGGCATGGGCCCCTTCATGGCACGCACCGACACCGTCCTGCTCGGGAGGAACAGCTACCTGGAGTGGGCCGAGTGGTGGCCCGCCCACGCCGACGACCCCTTCGGCCAGTGGATCAACCCGATCGAGAAGCACGTGGCCTCGACCACGCTCGGCGACGACCTGGCGTGGGAGAACAGCTCCCGGATCCAGGGCGACGTCCCCGCGTTCGTCCGCGGGCTGCAGCAGCAGGAGGGCGCCGACATCGCGGTGTGCGGCAGCGTCACGCTCGTCCGCAGCCTGCTGTTCGCGGGGGTCCTCGACGAGCTGCAGCTCCTGGTGCACCCGGCGATCGCCGGGTCGGGCCGCAAGCTCTTCGAGCCGACGGACCCGCCCATGCGCCTGCGTCTGGTCGACAGCACCGTGACGAGCAAGGGGAACGTCGTGAGCACCTACGCGAGGCTCGACGCCTGACGGACGTCAGCCGAGCCTCCAGGTCAAACGGCCCGCTGAACCGCGCGTACCCTCGGTGGTGACCATCTCACCATCCGAGGAAGCCGGAGTCAGCATGCCCCAGGACACCCGCCCGCACGTCGTCATCGTCGGCGGTGGATTCGCCGGTGTCGCCGCCATGCGCGAGCTCGCCGACGCGCCGGTGCGGGTGACCCTGGTCGACCGCCACGTCTACAACATGTTCCAGCCGCTCATGTACCAGGTGGCGACGGGCGGGCTGAACGCCGGCGACGTGACGTACTTCCTCCGGAGCCTCCGCGCGAAGCAGAGCAACGCCGAGTTCCGGCACGGGCTGCTCACCGGCATCGACCCGGTCGAGCGGATCGCCGAGATGTCCGACGGCGAGCACCTGCACTACGACTGGCTCATCCTGGCCAACGGCGTGAACACGAGCTACTTCGGCACCCCTGGGGCGTACGAGTACGCGTACTCGATGTACTCCCGCTCGCAGGCGCTCCGCATCCGAGACGAGCTGTTCACCCGCCTCGAGGAAGCCGCCGCCAACCAGGGCCCGGACGAGATCAAGATCGTCATCGTCGGCGGTGGCGCGACCGGTGTGGAGATGGCCGGGGCGCTCGCGGAGCTCCGCGACCAGGCCCTCGAAGGCGCCTACCCCGAGCTGGACAAGGGCGCCATCACGATCACCCTCGTGCACCGGAGCGGTGAACTCCTCAAGCCGTTCGCCCCGCGGCTGCGCCGGTACGCAGCGAAGGTCCTGCGCAAGCGCGGGGTGGTCCTGCGCCTCAACACCGGCGTCTCCGAGGTGAAGCCGGACGGCGTGATGACGGCGTCCGGCGAGTTCATCCCGGCGTCGCAGGTCATCTGGGCGACCGGTGTGGCCGCACACAAGGAGGTCTCCGGATGGGGCATGCCGCAGACCCACGGCGGACGCATCCAGGTGAACGACGACCTCAGCGTGAAGGGCGTCGAGCGGATCTTCTCCGCCGGCGACATCGCGGCGCAGGATGACGCCCTCGCGCAGCTCGCCCAGCCGGCACTGCAGGGTGGACGGCACTCGGCGCGGCAGATCAAGCGCCTGCTCGAGGGCAAGGCGACCGAGCACTTCAAGTACTTCGACAAGGGCACGATGGCCACGATCGGTACGAACGCCGCGGTCGCCCAGCTCCGCGGCGGCATCACCATGGTCGGGCCGGTCGCGTGGGCGGCCTGGGTCGCGGTGCACATCGCGTCGCTGCTCGGCAACGGCAACCGGCTGTCGACGCTGTCGCACTTCTTCGTGCGGTACCTGTGGTTCATGCGGAAGCGGGCGATCCCGATCGTCGGCGACGTGCGACCCGTGCGGCCGAACGGCGACCGCGAGCCCGAGCCGTGGCAGATGCAGAAGGCGGAGTAGGCGCGCGCGCTCGTTCAGTGAGCAGAAATGGTCGGGTCCGGAGACGGGACCCGACCATTTCTGCTCACTCGATGCGGTGGTCCGGACCGGCGACGGCCTGGAGGCGCGGGGCGGGGTCGCCACGCGCCTCCAGGCCGGTGGGTGGTCGCGTGGGGCTGGCGCCGCGCGCGGACCGACTCCGTACGACAACGTGGACGTCGTACGACAGCGACTTCGTCGCTGCTCGCGCGGCGCGGTCTCCCGCGCGCGCAACGAACGACAGGACCGACGTCGTACGACGTCGGTCCTGTCGTTCCGGGTCAGCGCCGCGCGGCCACCTCGAAGTAGGCACCGGCGGCGATGTCCTCGAGCAGCCCCGGGCCGGTGGGCTCCCAGTCGAGGAGCTCCCGCGTCGCGTCCGAGGTCGCGGACATCTCCATGCCGAAGAACTGCCCGATGAACCCGAAGTGGGACACCGCGTCGGCCGTGTCGACCGAGGTCACGGGCAGCCCGAGCCCTTCGCCGATGGCCTCGGCGATCGCCCGGGTCGGGATCGCGGTCTCGGCGACGGCGTGCAGCTTCGTGCCGGCGGGCGCCTGCTCGAGGCCGAGCCGGACGAGGCGCGCGGCGTCGGTGACGTGCACGGCGGCCCAGCTGTTCGTGCCCTCGCCGATGTAGCCGGAAACCCCGGTGCGCTGTGCGGCGCCGACGATCGCGGCGATGAACCCGTGGTCGCCCGTGCCGTGGGTGGTCGGGCTGAAGCGGGCCGCGATGGTCCGGACGCCCTGGTCGACGAAGTCGAAGCCGCGGTTCTCGCTGCCGCCGCGCATGCTCTCCGGGCCGACGAACGGGTTCGGGTCCGACTCGGTCGAGGGGCGGCCCTGTGCGAGTCCGGCGACGCCCGAGGCGAGGACGAACGGGCGGTCGGTGCCGACGAGTGCCTCGCCGATGGTCTCGACCGCGGCACGCTCGCTGGCGTTCGTGGCGGCGGGGTTCGCCCAGTCGTGCTTGTTCGCGAGGTGCAGGACGCCCTCGGCCTCGGAGGCTCCGCGACGGATGGCGTCGAGGTCGTCGAGGTCGCCCCGGAGGACGGTGACGCCCTTCGCCTCGAGCGCTGCGGCGGAGGCGTCGGAGCGTGCGAGGCCGGTGACGGTGTGGCCGGCGGCAAGGAGGTCATCGACGGTGTGGGAGCCGATCCAGCCGGAGGCCCCGGTGACGAACACGTGCATGTGTCTTCCCTTCACAGGTGTCCACGACGATGATGTCATGAACTGACATCACTGTAGCACTCGATGTCAGCCGCTGTCATCAGTAGACTGCGGACATGGCCCGATGGCAACCCGGAACCCGTGAACGTCTGCAGACGACCGCGCTGCAGCTGTTCATGGAGCAGGGCTACGACCAGACGACCGTCGCCGGCATCGCCGCCGCGGCAGAGGTCACCGAGCGCACCTTCTTCCGGCACTTCGCCGACAAGCGCGAGGTCCTGTTCGCCGGGCAGGACGACTTCCTCGGGATGTTCACCACCCCGATCGAGGCAGCACCGGCGGACGCGGCCCCGTTCGACCTCGTCCGCCGCGCGCTCGAGGCCGCCGGTGCGTTCTTCCCGGAGGAACGCCGTCCGTGGTCGCGCACACGCCAGGGCATCATCGACGGGAACCCGGCTCTCGGCGAGCGGGAGCTCGGCAAGCTCGCGACCCTGAAGGTCCGGCTCGGCGAGGTCCTGCGTGACCGCGGTGTACCCGAACCGGCCGCGACGATCGCCGCCGAAACCGCCGTGACGGTGTTCCACCTGTCGTTCGCCCAGTGGATCGCCGACGACGAGGACCGCCCGTTCGCCGAGATCGCCCACGAACGACTCGACGCCCTGACGAGCCTGGTGCACCCCGGTCGTTGAGACCGCTCTTACGTTCCGCGAGCATCCTGTAACGGAATGGTCACGACCCGACGGTCAGTGGCCCCCGCAACCCGATCTCGCAGGAGGCGTCCGTGGCGACCACCACGCTCACGCCGGAGCGGACCCGCACCACATCCGCACCGGCCGACACCGACGGCAGGGCCGCACGACCGACGCCCCCGCCGCCGCTGACCCACCGGGCCCCGGCGCTCGACGGCCTCCGCACGGTGGCGATCCTGATCGTGATCCTGTACCACCTGCACGTGCCGCAGTTC
The DNA here is from genome assembly GCF_040544915.1 of Curtobacterium sp. 1544. NCBI lineage: Bacteria > Bacillati > Actinomycetota > Actinomycetes > Micrococcales > Microbacteriaceae > Curtobacterium > Curtobacterium sp. 1544. The sequence continues at coordinate 113,236 of NZ_JBEPKX010000007.1, read as the reverse complement.
GAGGGCGGGTTCATCGGCGTGACGGTGTTCTTCGTGCTCTCCGGGTTCCTCATCACGACCCTGCTGCTCGGCGAGAAGCGTCGCACCGGTCGCATCCGACTCGGCTCGTTCTGGACGAAGCGGCTCCTGCGGCTCTACCCCGCCCTGCTCGCGCTCGTCGTCGTGGGGCTCGCCCTGTGGAGCTGGGTCGGCGACTACAAGGGCGCCTCGTTCTCCCCCGGCGAGGCCGCGTTCATCGCGCTGAGCTACACCGGCAACCTCTTCCGCTCCTACTGGGACACCACGCAGGGGGTCTTCGCGCACACGTGGAGCCTGTCCATGGAGGAGCAGTTCTACCTCGTCTGGCCGCCGGTCCTCGTGTTGCTGTTCGCCCTGCGCTCCCGCCGTCGCTGGCTGATGACCGGCCTCGGCGTGGTCATCGTCGGCGCGGCTGCGGCATCGTGGCTGAGCTACCGCACCCCGAACGCCGGCGCGACGCCGGACGTGTACTTCTCCCCCTTGCTCGGCGTCGTGCCGCTGGCGACCGGGTGCCTGCTCGCCCTGCTCCTGGACGACGAACGCATCCGGGCCTGGGCGTCCGGGATCGCCGGGCACGTCGGCACCTGGGTCGGCATCGGGTTGCTCGCCGGGGTGCAGTTCTGGATCGACGACGACTGGACGCAGCACGCGTGGTCCTTCGGCGTGGTGCTCCCCGTGACCGGGCTCATCTCGGCGCTGCTCATCGGCGGCCTGGTGTCCGTCCGCTCCCCGCTGTCGGCGGCACTCGCGTGGACGCCGATCTCCTGGTTCGGCCGACGCGTGTCGTACTCGGCGTACCTGTGGCACCCGCTCGTGATCGCCCTGCTCGGCACGTACGCGATCGGCGCCTGGGGCACGGTGTGGCTCGTCGGAGCCGCGCTCCTCGTCGCCGTCGGCGCTGCCTACGCGATCGAGGTGCCGGTCGAGAAGGCACGGAAGCGGTTCCGCGAGGCGCGGCGCCTGATGGCGGCGGACCGGTCCGCGCGCGACACGGCCGACGCGGCCGTCTGACGCGACCACGCTGCGGACTGGAGGCACGGGTCGGGCCCGCCCCGCGCCTCCAGTCCGGAACGACGCCGGATCCGGGCCCGGCCCGCCTGGGCGACCACCGTGCCGCCCGTCCGTAGGCTCGGCACGTGACCACGGAGCGCGTCGACGTCCTCGTCGTCGGCGGCGGACCCGTCGGCCTCTTCGCCGCGGCGCTCCTCGCGGCGCGGGGTGTCCGCGTCGCCGTGTGGGAACGCCGCACGGCCGATCCGACCGGCTCCCGCGCGATCGGCATCCACCCGCCCTCCCTCGACGCGTTCGCCGCGATCGGCCTGGACGGACCGGTGCTCGCCGAGGCCACCCGGGTGCGCACCGGCGTCGCCCGGAGCAGGGGACGCGACCTCGGCGCCCTGACCTTCGACCGGGTGTCGGCCACGCACCCGTACGTCGTCACGCTCGACCAGCACCGGACCGAAGCCCTGCTGCGCGAGGGCCTCCACACTCTGGCGCCCGCAGCGCTGCGCACCGGCACCACGCTCACCGCGCTCGACCGGCACCGGGACCACGTCGACGCCTCCGGCACCGCCCCGGACGGCTCCCTCGTGTCGGTCCGATCGTCGTTCGTCGTCGGGGCGGACGGCGCCCGGAGCGTCACCCGCGGTCTGCTCGGCATCGGGACCACCGGACGGGACTACCCGGACCACTACGTCATGGGCGACTTCGCGGACGTCGAGGGCGCGGCCGCCCGGTCCGCGGCGATCGTCGACGTCGGACCCGCGGGGGTCGTCGAGTCCTTCCCCCTGCCGCGGGGCCGGCGCCGCTACGTCGTCCTGGTCCCGGACGGATCAGCGGTGGACGCGCCCCGGCTCGCCTCGATCGTCGCCGAGCGCACCGGCACCTGGCCGGACGGTGCGAGCTGCACGATGCTCAGCGGATTCCGGGTCCGGCGACGCGAGGCGGACCGGGTCGGGGTCGGTCGTGTGGTCCTCGTCGGCGACGCCGCGCACGAGATCAGCCCGATCGGCGGGCAGGGCATGAACCTCGGGTGGCTCGACGCCGCCGAACTCGCGCCGCTGCTCGCGGAGGCCGTCGCGACCGGCGCGCCCGGCCCGTGGCCGCACTACGCCCGTCGGCGCCAGGCGGTGGCCCGCCGGGCCGCGCGGCAGGCAGAGGTCAACATGGCACTCGGCCGTCCGCTGGGCGGGTGGGCAACGGTCGGCCGGGAGGCACTGCTCCGGTCGGTCCTGTCCCTCCCGGCCGCGGACGGGCTGGCCGGGATCTACGCGATGCGCTGGGCCTGACGGGTCGCGGCTCGCTGCTGGCCGCTGCTGCTTGCTGCTTGCTGTCTGCTGGGTCACGCCACCAGGCGGGCGCCGGCGAGGCCGAGTTCGACGACCAGCACGAGCGACGACGCGATCACCAGACGGAAGAGTGTCCGCGAGGCCAGCCCCAGCACCACCAGCCGGACCCCAGCCGCTGCGAGGGCGATCACCACGACCGCGCCCAGTACCGCCAGCGCCACCCCGGCACCGCCGACGGCGTCGTCACCGAGCACCTGCCCGCCGAGCACGAGCAGCGCGGCGACGACGAGCGCACCGAACGCCGTGACCCCGGCGCCGCGGAGCCCCAGCCGGTGCGGGAACCCGCGGACTCCGGTGGCCGCGTCGTCGACCAGGTCCGGCAGCACGTTCGTGCAGTGGATCGCGACGCCGAACACGGCCCCCGTCGCGATCGCCCACCACGCCGGCCAGTCGCCGTCGGGTCCGGCCGAGACCGCCACGACCGGGAGCAGCCCGAACGCGACCACGAACGGCACGACCGACCACACCGTCCGCTTCAGGCCCGCGTCGTAGGCCCACCCCGCGGCGACGAGCACGAGGTGCGCGACGGCGGCGACCGGCCCGAGGAACACCGAGAGCAGGACCGCGACGCCGGCGGTGACGAACGCCGCGGTCCGGACCGTGCCGACGGCGATCAGGCCCTGGGCCACGGGCTTGTCCGAGCGCCCCACCGTCCGGTCGCGATCCGCGTCGATCCAGTCGTTGGCGAGCCCGATCGACAGTTGCCCGGCGACCACGGTGAGCGCCACGAGGACGACCAGCCACGCCGGGCGCCCGACGGCGGCGGCGATGACCGCGGCGAGCACCGTCACGGTGACGGTCGGGCCGGGGTGCGACGACGCGAACAGCAGCCGGGCGGTCGAGGGTCGGTGGCTGGGGGTCACATCGTCAGCGTACGGACGGGGTGCTGCGCGGGGCGCCTGCGCACCGGTCGCGTCACCGCGTCCTGACGCAGTCGAGCCGTTCCGGCATCGCCGTGAACCCGGCGGACCGGTAGGTCGCGACGGCGCTGTCGAGGTCGCTCGGGGTGCAGACCCACGCGACCGACGCGCCCAGTTCACGGAGGAGGGCGGCGGCCGCGACGCACATCGCCGTCCCGTGCCCCTTCCCCCGGTGGTCGGCGTGGACGCCCAGCGGCTCGATGAGTCCGGGACGGCCGGGGCCCGCCGACCAGACGGTGATCCCGGCGACCGGGACTCCCGCGTCGTCCCTGCCGAGCAGGCAGCGAGCCTCGGCGAACGGTGCGCCGGCGGACATCTCGGTCCAGCGCTGATTCGTGAAGGACCCGTTGTCCCAGGCCGAACGGTGGACCGCCGTGAAGTCGGACGTGTCACCCGGGGGAACGACCTCGACGTGCAGCGCCGGCCCGCGCGCCACGACCGGCTCGGACAGGTCGAGGGACAGCGGCGACCAGGCCTCGCCGGCGCCCCATCCCGCCGCGTGCAGTGCTTCCCGCAGCGCGGTGCCGTCCGGGACCTCGATCGCAGCGGGCCCGCTCGGGAGCACGCCGGTGCTCGGGTCGGAGGCGTCGACTGTCAGGGCGCGCGCGAGATCCGGGTCCGTCCAACGCTCCGGCGCCACCGTCATGCGGAGCGTGCTCGGTCCGTCGAGGAAGCCGACGGCGACGATCTGCCCGTCGTCCTCCCAGGTGCGGACTGCACGCCCGACCGCGTCCGGCCCGTGGCGCCAGGCCCACCCGAGGTCACCGGGGTGGAGCTGCACGACGGCGTCGTCGCGCTGCCACGAGCGCAGGGTCCGGACCACCGCGCCGAGTTCCGACACCGTCGGCGTGGACACCGCGACGGTCACGTCACCCCGCCGCGCCGAACCGGTCGACGAGCTCGCGCTTGAGCACCTTCCCGCTCGGCCCCAGCGGCAGCGCGTCGAGCACGTGCACGGCCCGCGGGTACTTGTACGCGGCGATCTCCGCGGCGACGAAGTCGATCAGCTCCTGCGGGGTCGCCGTGCCGTCGGCACGCAGGACCACGGCGGCCTCGATCTCCTGGCCGTGCACCTCGTGCGGCACCCCGAACACCGCGGCCATCGCCACGTCCGGGTGGGTGGCGAGGACCTCTTCGACCTGCCGCGGGTACACGTTGTAGCCGTTGCGGATGATCATGTCCTTCGTCCGGTCGACGATCGTCAGGTAGCCGTCGTCGTCCTTCGTGCCGAGGTCGCCGGTGCGGAACCAGCCGTCGACGATCGCCGCCGAGGTGTCCTCCGGACGGTCCAGGTACCCGTTCATCAGGTTGTGGCCGCGGATCACGAGCTCACCGATCTCGCCGTGCGGCAGCAGGGCGATCCGGTCGGGCACCTCCGGGTCGGCGATCTCGACGTCCACACCCCAGACGGGCGTGCCGATCGTGCCGGGACGCGGCGGGGTCCCCACGTGGTTGAACGTCGCGACGGGCGAGGTCTCGGTGAGGCCGTAGCCCTCGTGGATCGGCGCGTCGTACACCTGCTGGAACCGCTCGAGCACGGCCAGGGGCAGCGAGGCGCCGCCGGAGATGGCGTAGCGCAGCGACGGTCGGGCGTCGGAGCGGGTCGCCGCGTCGAGGAGCGCCATGTACATCGTGGGGACGCCCATGAAGACGCCGCACCCGTGCTCGACCATCGCGGCGAGCGCCGAGTCCCCGTCGAACTTCGGCAGCATGACGATCGTCGCGCCGACCCGGAACCCGGTGTTCATCGTGCAGGTCTGTCCGAACGTGTGGAACAGCGGCAGTGCCCCGAGCAGCACGTCGCCGCGGTGCATGTCGAACGTCGTCATGAGGTTCGTGTTCACCTGCTCGAGCAGCGCGAAGTGCGAGCCCTCGGCGCCCTTCGGCTTGCCGGTGGTGCCGCTGGTGTACAGGATCGTGGCGGTGTCGAACGGGTCGCGGGGCTCGTACGTCCGGAGCGGTTGGGCCTGCTGCGCGAGGTCCTCGAGCCGGTCACGGCCGGTCTCCGCCTCGTCCGGCGCGAGCACCGTCACGACGTCGACCCCCGCGAGGTCGGCACCCGCCGCTCCCTCGGCGAGCAGCGGCGCGGCGCAGACGAGCAGGGTCGCCCCGCTGTCGCGCAGGACGTACTCGATCTCGCGCCGCTTGAGCAGGGCGTGCACGGGCACGGCGACGGCGCCGAGTGCGAGCGTCGCGTAGTAGACGCGGGGGAAGTCCTCGACGTTCGGCACGAGCATCGCGACGCGGTCGCCCTCCTGCACGCCTCTTGCACGGAGCGCCCCGGCGTAGGCGAGCGTCTGCGACCAGAGTTCCGCGTAGGTGGTGCGACGGTCGCCCACGATGACCGCGACGTCGTCCGGGTACCGCGCGGCGGACTCGGCGAGGATCGCCGCGACGGAGGCGGTGGCGTGCGTCCGTGGCGTGGTGCTGGACTGCTGGGTGGACGACATGCCGGTCTCCGTCTCCGTTGACGAGTACATGTCGCGATCCTAGGACGCCGCCCTCCTCGTCAGCCGTGACGGACTGTCCCCAGTACGGGATCCGGGGTGCCCGATGCCGAGCGACGGCGCCCGACGACCCCGGAGGCGAGCGCGATCCCGAGCAGGACCACGAGTCCCCCGACCGGTTCGTTCCACCGCACGTGCTCGCCGAGGACGAGCACGCCGAGCACCACCCCGACCACTGGCGTCAGGTAGGTGACCGTCGAGGCGCGGCCTGCACCCCACGCCTGCACCAGCCGCGTGTTCCAGGCGTAGGCCAGCCCCGTGCCGACGCAACCCAGCGCTGCCATCGCGGCCACGATCCTCCAGTCCAACTGCACCGGACCGGTGGCGATGACGGGCGCGACGACCAGGAGCAGTCCGGAGGCCAGCGTCAGCTGGACCGTCGCGAGCGTGACCGGGTCGTACGCGCTGCCGACCGCCACCCGCCGCAGGTACGCGAGTCCGATGCCGTAGCAGGCGGTCATCCCGAGCAGCGCGACCTGCCCCGGGACGCTCGCCAGCACCGCCGGGTCGCCGACGACGTTCCACGGTCCGACCAGTACGAGCACCCCGACGATGCCGAGCACGATCCCGAGCACCTGCCGCCCGCGGAGCTTCTCGGACGGCACGAGCACGGCGAGCGCGGCCATCGTCATGATCGGCGTCGTCGCGTTGTAGATGCTCGCGAGGCCGGACGGCACCGTCTGCTCCGCCCACGCCATGAGCGAGGACGGCACGGCATTGAGGAACACGGACACGACGAGCAGGTGTCCCCACACGCGCGGTTCGCGGGGCCAGCGACGACGTGTCACGAGCAGGACGACGACGAGCGTGAGGGCTCCGAGGACCGTACGGACGGTGGCGACCTGCTGCGGAGCGAGTCCGTCCAGGCCGATCTTCGCGAAGAGGAAGCTCGAGCCCCAGGTCAGTGCCACGAGGAGGTAGAGGACCGCGTTCATGTGGCCTAGTGTCGACATCCTCGACGCATGCGGCAAACGCATGCGACTCATGATCAGATGAGGAAGACGCATGACCGTCTCCGTGCCGCAGCTCCGCGCGTTCGTCGCGACGGTCGACGCTGGCTCCTTCACCAACGCCGCCGCAGCCCTCGGCGTCGGCCAGTCCGCCGTGTCGCACGCCGTCGCCGGGCTCGAGCGCGAGGTCGGCGGCCCGGTGGTCCGCCGCGGCGCCGCCGCGGTCCCGACGTCGCTCGGCGACCGCCTGCTCGCCCACGCCCGCAGCGTGCTCGCCTCCGTCGACGCCCTGGAGGCAGTGGTCCGGCCCGCCACGGCGCGCGGCACCGTGCGACTCGCCGCCGTCCCCACCGTCTGCCAGGGCCTGCTGCCGCGGCTCCGCGAGCTCTGGGCGGTCACCCTGCCCGACGTGGACGTGCAGGTCTACGAGGGCGACGACGACGAGATGCCCGAGTGGCTCGAGGCCGGGACGGTGGACGCCGCGGTCCTCGTCGACCCGTCGCCGGTGCCGGACGGCGGGGTCGTCGTCGCGCAGGACGAGATGGCCGCGGTCGTCCGCCGGGACCACCCGCTCGCCGACCTGCCGGCGCTGACCCTCGACGACCTGCACGAGGACGGGCTCGTCGCGGGCGGCGGCGGCTGCGAACGGCAGATCCAGCGGCTGCACGAGCTCGAGGGGCAGCCGTTCCGGTGGGCGCACCGGGTGCGGGAGATGAACACCATGTTCGGGATGATCGAACGCGGCGAGGGCGTGTCGATCGTGCCGACGCTCGGGCGCGGGATGCTGCCGCCGGACCTCGTCATGGTGCCGATGGCCCGGCGACTCGAGCGGACGCTGGTGTTGAGCGGGCCGGTGTCGCGCGAGTGGCACCCGTTGGCGCAGGCACTGGTCGACGCGGTCTGAGCAGTGGCCGGGGTTGCATTTGCAAGTGCAACCGCCGTACGGTGTGCAGTGAGTTGCACACCCGCAGTCGCGACGTCGATCGGAGGAACACCTTGCGCGCCGGAACCATGACGAGTCGAGCAGTCCCGGTCGACGAAGTCGCGCGGGCCGAAGCAGCGGACGTCGTGACCTCGGCCGGTGACCGACGTGCCGTCACGGTCAGGATGACGCTCGACGACGGCTCTTCGATCGACCTCCCGGACCGACTCGGGACCTTCCTGGCCGACCTGGTCGAGAGCATGGCCGGCGGTGCGGGAGTGTCCACGAGCGTGCTCCCCGAAGAGATGACCACGACCGTCGCAGCCGACGTGATCGGGGTCTCGCGGCCGACCCTGGTGAAGATGATCGATCGCGGTGAGATCGCAGCACGGAGCGTCGGGACCCACCGACGGCTCCGACGCGAGGACGTCCTCGCCGCTCGGGTCACGCGTCGCGATGCACGTCGGATCGCCGCACAAGAGCTGCTCGAAGCGGGCGAGGCGTTCGACTGAGCTGGCCCCGCCCGCTACGGTGTGAAATGTGATGCTCCAGCGGGTGTTCGTCGATGCGAACGTGTTCTGCAGCAGAACGACGAACCTTCGCCAAGTGCGAATTCCGCCGCGCCCATCCTCAACGCGTTCCCGAGCGAGGACCCGGTGCTCGGGACCCCGCGCCGCGTCGCCCGGGGCTTCCATTTCAAGCACACCCCGCCGTACGGGCTCGTCGCCGCCGATCGAGCGGTCAATGACGGAGGCTCGATCTTGTCGCACTCGATGCTCGAACGCGGATCGCCGCGGACGTCTCTTCGTAGGCTTCGCACAACCGCGAGCAGCTCGCCATCGTCGCGCATGACGCCTATCGCCGATGGGCCGACATGCTTCGACCAGCAAAAATCTCGATCCGCCCTCATGTCTGACAGAATCACTGAGTGCGAGAAGGTACGAAGCGTCAACCGGGTCCCGCCCGGGACCGGTTCATTGGATGGCCGACTGCAAGCCTGTGGTGGATAGGCGTTTCGGCGCTTGTCATCGGAATCATCGTTGGAATCGGCACAGCGTTGCAGTGGACGGCGGTACTCAACGGCGCTCGATTCGGAGCTTTCGTCAAAGAGTTCTTAACTAGCGCGGGACTCGGAGGACTCGCGACGATCGTTGCCGCGGGTCTGGCGGTGTCTGGAGTGTCAAGACAGCTTCGCCAGTCCAGTGAGGACGGAGTGGCCTCACGCGAGCGCGAGATCGAAGAATCGCAGACCGCGGACTGGTGGAAGAGTTTCGAGTGGACGACGGCTCGAATCTTTCCCGCAGGGGAGGACGAGACCCGAAAGATCGACGACAACCTCGCATACTCGCTCGCAACGGCCCTCAAGTCTCGAGCACGCACCGAGGAGCAACGCGTGACTTGCGATGCCCTGGTGAATCAGATCTCGACGATCCCGCCGATCGAGACGTCCACGAAGGACGAGGCGTCCGCTATGCACGCGCTCGGCAGTTACATCAGACAGGTAGAACGCAGCGGAAGCACCGAGGCGGACGACAGGCGAAACCTCGTAGCAGCCAGATCACGTTTACTCACACTTCAACTCATTGTCGCTCTCCGAACCCTTGCTGATGAAGGACTTGTCGATGAGGTTCAGAAAGGCGATTCCCGCGACCTTGACGCGTCGTTCGATTCGGAGGGGTTGCGATACGGTGTCGAGGCACGGTTCACGAACAACATCAAATTCGTTCTGTCAGTGATCCGACGCCACTCTCGGTTCCCCCTAAAAAATGTTCACTCGACGCTGCTGGTCATCCAAAGCCCGGAGGAACCCTCCCGTACTGCTGCCGACCGGCTCGCGGCTGCCGGTATCAGCTTCGTCCACGTGACCACCGACGCGTCGAAGGTCTTTGACGAACTCTTGATTGGCCTTCGAGAAGCGATTCCACGCTTGCCCAAGACAGAGATTTCGGACCGGGCCCAGGTACAAGGCCCCTCGAGCGAACCGGTGTAGCCCCTCTCACTCTCCGACGAGGAACCACGCTCTCCTCTGCACGATCCCCGCCGCTGAGGGTCCGACAAAGAGCCACCGGCAGGATGGGGCGATGGCCGAGACCCACGTGAAGACCTTCACCGACCCGCACGAAGCAGCCGCCGAGGCCGCCGGTCTGGCCTGGTTGGCCTCGGCCGAGGAGTCCGGCGGCACCCGGGTCGCCCGGGTCCTCGGACGCCCCTCCCCGACCGTGCTCGAACTGGAACTGATCGACGACGGTTCGCCGAGCTCGGCGCAGGCGGAGCGCTTCGGACGGTCGCTCGCACACACGCACGCCGCGGGTGCTGACGGATGGGGAACGCCCGCTCCGGGCTTCCCGACGGCCGGTCCGCTCCGGATGGGTCGCTCGGGCACGCCCTTCGTCACCGCGGCGGACGCACCGGCGACCTGGGGCGAGTTCTTCGCCGAGTACCGCATCCGCGACTTCGTCCGCCGGATCGTCGACCGAGGCGGGTTCGACCACGCGCAGGCGGCGGTGTTCGACCGGGTCGCCGATCGGGTGCAGGACGGGACGCTCGGGTCGCCGCAGCCCGCGCTGGTCGGGGACCGTCCGGCGAGGTTGCACGGCGACCTCTGGGCGGGGAACGTCCTCTGGCCCGGCGACCCCGCTGAACCCACCGGCGCGGTGCTCATCGACGCCAACCCGCACGGCGGCCACGCGGAGACCGACCTGGCGCTCCTCGGGCTCTTCGGACTCCCCCGGCTCGAGACCGTCCTCGCCGCCTACGACGCCGAGTCCCGGCTCGCCGCGGGCTGGCAGGAGCGCGTCGAGCTGCACCAGCTCGCGCCGTTGCTGCTGCACGTGTTCCTGTTCGGCGGCTCGTACACGGGTGCGGCGATCCGGGCGGCGCAGCGGTACGCCTGACCTCGCGCGGTGCGAGGGCAACCGCGGCACGGTGCGAGGCACGCGGAAGCGCGCCCGCCGCTCTTAGGAACCGCCAAGCCCGGCCATCGGGTCGTTCGGGGAACGCCCGGAATCCTCACTGGCATGACCACGTACCCGGTACCCGTGACCGATCGACGCGACCGCGCGCACAGTGACGCGCGGGATCGGCGTCGGAAGCCCCTCGCACGACTCTTCCTCGGTGAACGCGAGGACGCCCGCTGGCTCCGCCCGGCGTTCTGGGCACTCCTCGTCGTGACCGCCGTGGTGTACCTCTGGGACCTCAGCGTCTCCGGGTACGCCAACAGCTTCTACGCCGCAGCCGTCCAGGCCGGCACGAAGTCGTGGGAGGCGTTCTTCTTCGGCTCCCTCGACTCGTCGAACTTCATCACCGTCGACAAGCCGCCGGCCTCGCTCTGGGTGATGGTGTTGTCGGCCCGGCTGTTCGGCTTCTCGAGCTCCAGCCTCCTGCTCCCCCAGGCGCTCATGGCCGTCGGCTCGGTCGCGCTCGTGTGGGGCACCGTCCGCCGCACCCTGAGCCGCCTCGGCGCGACGACCGCGAACGTCGGCGCCCTGCTCGCCGGGTTCGTCGTCGCGGCGACCCCCGCGGCGGCGCTGATGTTCCGGTTCGACAACCCGGACGCACTGCTCGTGTTCCTGATGACCGCTGGCGCGTACTGCACGGTCCGGGCGCTGCCGCGGGGCAGCTGGAAGTGGATCGCCCTGGCCGGTGTCGCCCTCGGCTTCGCGTTCCTGACGAAGATGCTGCAGGGGCTCCTGGTCCTGCCCGCCTTCGGGCTCGTGTACCTGTTCGCCGCCCGCACCACCTGGGGCAAGCGGGTCGTCGGCCTGCTCATCGCCGCGGGCTCCCTCGTGGTCTCCGCCGGGTGGTGGGTCGTCGCCGTGTGGCTCTGGCCCGCGGAGTCCCGCCCGTACATCGGCGGCTCGACGAACAACACCGTGCTCGACCTGGTGTTCGGCTACAACGGCCTCGGCCGCATCTTCGGCGGTTCGGGCAACGGCGGTGGGGGCGGGGGCGGCGGCATGACCGGCGGGACCGCGGGCTCCTCGTTCGGCGGCTCGACCGGTCTGAACCGGCTGTTCTCGTCCGAGATGGGCCTCGAGATCTCGTGGCTGCTGCCCGCTGCGCTCATCGCGCTGATCGTCGGCCTGGTCGTCGTCGGCCGCCGGAACCTCGCCGACCCGGCACGCGCCGGTCTCGTCCTGTGGGGCGGCTGGCTCCTCGTCACCGGGCTCGTGTTCTCGTACATGTCCGGCACGATCCACCCGTACTACACGGTCGCGTTGGCGCCGGCCATCGCGGGCCTCGTCGGCACCGGCGGCGCGCTGCTGTGGCACGCACGCGAGCGCTTCCTCGGTCGCCTCGGTCTGGCGGCCATGATCGGGATCACGGCGTTCTGGGGCTGGTGCCTCCTCAACGAGAACCCGACCTGGTTGCCGTGGCTGCGCTGGGCGATGCTGTTCGGCGGGTTGCTGTCCGCCGCCGCGATCGTCATCGGCAGCGTGCCGACGCTCCGCAAGCTCGTCACCGTCGGTGCCCTCGCCGGCACGCTGTTCGGGCTCACCGGCACCACGGCCTACGCCCTCGCGACGACGACCGTCGCGCACTCCGGGTCGATCCCGAGCGTCGGTCCGGCGGGCAGCAGCTCCGGTGGGACGGGTGGCGGCGGCACGGGTGGCGGTCTGCCTGGAGGCGCGGGGGGACCGGGTGGGTCGGCCTCCGGTTCCGAGACGGACGGCTCCGACAGCACGGACGGCACCCAGCAGGGTCCCGGCGGCACACCGCCCGAGGGCACGACCGGCGAGATGCCGGGTGGATCGACCGACGGGACGTCCGACGACGCGCCGAGCGGCACCGGAGGCGGCATGGGCGGCGAGGGATCGACGACCTCGTCGGCACTGCAGAAGCTCCTCGAGGCCTCGGACGCCAAGTGGGCCGCCGCGGTGAACGGTTCGCAGTCCGCCGCCCAGATCGAGCTCGACACCGACACCGCCGTGATGGCGATCGGCGGCTGGTCGAGCGACCCGGCACCGACGCTCGCCGAGTTCAAGGCGTACGTCGCCGCCGGGGACATCGGCTACTACATCTCCTCCGGGACCGGTGGCGGGATGGGCGGCGGTTCGTCCACCGCCTCGGCGATCCAGGAGTGGGTCGCGGCGAACTACGACAACACGACGGTCGGCGGCCAGACGGTCTACGACCTGAGCGACCCGAAGTAGGCTCCGGGACATGCCCGCGTCACCGCTGCAGCGCACCGACGGCACTCCCGTCCGTGCCCTCGTCGTCGACGACGAGCACGCCCTCGCGGACGCCGTCGCCCTCGCGTTCGAGGGCGACGGCTGGTCCGTGCGGGCCGTGCACCGCGGCCGGGACGTCCTGTTCGCGGCGCGGGAGTTCCAGCCCGACGTGATCGTGCTCGACGTGATGCTGCCGGACATCGACGGCTTCGAGGTGCTCGATCGGCTCCGGGACGCCCGGGACGACGTCCGCGTCCTGTTCCTCACCGCGCGGGACGCCCCCGAGGACCGGCTCGCCGGACTCACCGGCGGGGGCGACGACTACCTGACGAAGCCCTTCGGCATCGACGAGCTGCTCGTGCGGGCCCGGATCCTCGCACGGACCTCCGCCCGGGTGACGGCCGCCGCGGGCGCCTCCGAGACGACCGTCGGCGACCTCCACCTCGACGAGGACGCCCGGACGGTGAGCCGCGCGGGCGACCCGATCGACCTCACCCCCACCGAGTACGAGCTGCTGCGCCACCTCGCCCGGAACGCGAACCGGGTGCTGTCCCGGGAACAGCTCCTCGCGAACGTGTGGGGCATGGACTTCGGGACGTCCTCGAACCTGGTGGACATGTACGTGTCGTACCTGCGGAAGAAGCTCGACGCCGGACGCGAGCCGATGCTGCAGACGGTCCGCGGTGCAGGGTACGTGCTCAGGCCGACGACGTGAGCCGACGGCCCGAGGCGATCCGCGCCTCCAGACCGAAGCCGACGGACCGGACGAGACGCGTGCCGTCGCTCCGGTGGCGGATCGTGGCGGCCGTGGCGCTCCTGCTCGTCGCGACCAACGTCGTCGTGGGAGCCGTGACCGTCGTCGCGTTCCGCGGGTACCTCGTGCAGCGGCTCGACGCCGAACTCTCGACGGCGGCGAACCGGACCGTCGGCGGGCCGGACGGCCAGCGACCGCCGCCACCCACGAACGGAACGGGGACGGACCCGGACAACGCGTTCATCGGCGCTCCCGGACAGTCGGCCGGCACCGTCGTCGCGATCTTCCGCGACGGGAAGGCGGTGCTCGGCGGGTACACCGACAGCGACGGGCAGCAGCACGGGCTGACCTCGGCGCAGGAGCGGACGCTCGCCGCGGTGGCCAGCGACGGCGACCCGACGACGATCGACCTCGGCACGCTCGGCACCTACCGGGTGCAGGCGGTCGGCGACGACGGTGACGTGTTCGTCACGGCGTTGCCACTCGGTGACCTCGACGCTGCGATCACCCGGCTCCTGCTCGTCATCGGCGTCGTCACCGTCCTGGGGCTGGTCATCGCCGCGTGGGCGCTGACCCTGCTCGTGCGGCGGTCGCTCCGGCCCCTCGAGCGCGTCGCGGCGGTCGCATCCGACGTGAGCGCGCTCGACCTCGAACGCGGGGACACCGCGATCCCGGTCCGGGTGGGCCCGGCCGACCTCGCCGCCAACCGTGAGGTGTCGCAGGTCGGCACCGCACTGAACCGACTGCTCGGACACGTCGCCCGCGCCCTCACCGTCCGACGCGAAGCCGAGGCCGGGATGCGGACCTTCATCGCCGACGCCTCCCACGAACTGCGGACGCCGATCGCCACCGTGCGGGCGTACGCCGAGCTGACCGCGTCGTCGTCGGACGTCGACGCGATGCACCGGAACGTCGACCGGATCGGGCGCGAGGCGGTGCGGATGGGCGACCTCGTCGAGGAACTGCTGCTGCTCGCGCGCCTCGACGCCGGTGCGATGGCGTCCGGGCCGGCACCCGCGCGCGAGCCCGTCGACCTGACGTCGCTCGTCGTCGAGGCCACCATGGACGCCCGCGCGACCGCGCCCGGACACCGGTGGACACTGCAGGTGCTCGACGACCACCCGCTCGTGGTGTCCGGCGACCCGCGACAGCTCCGCCGGGTGGTGACGAACCTGCTCGCGAACGCCCGGACGCACACGCCCACCGGCACCGCGGTCGTCGTGTCACTGCAGCGGGTGGGCGACGTCGTGCGGTTCGTGGTGGCCAACGACGGGCCGCCGATCCCCGCCGAGGCCCTGCCGACGCTGTTCGACCGGTTCACCCGTGGCGAGGCCTCTCGCTCCCGGGAGGCCGGGACGAGCGGCCTGGGCCTCGCGATCGTCCGAGCGGTGGTGACGGCGCACGAGGGGCTCGTCCGCGTGGCCTCGGAGCCGGGCCGCACGGCCTTCACGGTCGACATGCCCGGTCCGGGCGCGGGCGGCGCGGGCGCGGGCGGCGCGGGCGGCGCGGGCGGCGTCGACTGAGCAGAAATCGTCGGGTCGCCGCCGTGTACTCGACGATTCCTGCTCACTCGAAGGCGGCCGCGGGACGCATACTGGGGAGCACCGGGACGCATACTGCGGAGCACCGGAACGAAGGGGCCACGATGACGGACGCGAACGGCTTCGCACGGCTGCCGGAGCGCCCACGCGCCGACGACCTCGTCGTCGAGGTGCCCGCGTTCGAGGACGACCGGCCCCAGCCAGAGCCCGCGCCACCCGCTGCCGCCCCGGAGCTCGTCGCCGCGACCGAGTTCGCCCGGACCTCGCACGCCCGCCCCACGATCCGCCGGACGCAGATCCGCGCGGGTGCGTGGATCGCGGGTGTCCCGATCGCGGTGCTCGCGGTGATCGCCGTCGTGCAGGTCCTGCTCCCGCGCTGACCCGGGCCACGAGTCTCGGGCCCAGCGACAGTTCTCGGGTCCCTGCGCCCGAGAAGTGTCGCTCAGCACGAAACTCGGGCCCGCGCCGCCCGAGCGCGCGTTCTTAGGGACGGCACAGGCCACTGCTTCGCTCCCCGTATGCCCGCTGCCGAGCATGAGCGCATGACGGAGACGAACCAGACCCTCGACATCGACATCGTCGTCCCCTGCTACAACGAGCAGGACACGCTCGCCGCCCACGTCCGACGGCTGCACACGTTCTGCCGTACGTCGCTGCACCACTCGTGGCGGATCACGATCGCGGACAACGCCTCGACGGACGACACCGCCCGGATCGCGGACGACCTCGCCGCGATGCTGCCCGACGTGCAGGCCGTGCACCTCCCGCAGAAGGGACGTGGCCGAGCGCTCAAGGCCGTGTGGAGCGCGTCCCCGGCTTCCGTGCTCGTCTACGTCGACGAGGACCTGTCGACGGACCTCGCCGCGCTCGAGCCGCTCGTGGCACCACTGCTGTCCGGCCACTCGGACGTCGCGATCGGCACCCGGCTGGCCGACTCGGCGCGGGTGGTGCGCGGCGGCAAGCGCGAGTTCATCTCCCGCTCGTACAACCTGTTGCTCCGGGCCACGATGGGGGTCTCGTTCTCCGATGCGCAGTGCGGGTTCAAGGCGATCACCCGCCAGGCCGCCGAGCACGTGCTGCCGCTCTGCGAGGACGACGCGTGGTTCTTCGACACCGAGATGCTCGTGCTGGCGGAGCACGCGGGGCTGCGCATCCACGAGGTGCCCGTCGACTGGGTGGACGACGTGAACTCGTCGGTGCACATCGCCTCGACCGCGACGGAGGACCTCAAGGGCATGTGGCGGGTGTCCCGGGGCATCGCGTCCGGCCGGGTGCCGGTCGCCGACGTGTACGAGGCGATCGGCCGTCGACCGTTCACCCCGCCGCACGTCGGGATGCTCGGCCAGGTGCTGCGGTTCGGCGCGATCGGGGTGCTGTCGACGGTCGCGTTCGCCCTGCTGTACGCGCTGTTCCGGCCAGCGATCGGCGCCCAGACGGCGGACTTCCTCGCGCTGCTGGTCACCGCGATCGGCAACACCGCGCTCAACCGGCGGTTCACCTTCGGGGTGCGGGGCCGGGCGGGTGCGGGCCGGCACCACGTGCAGGGACTCGTGGTCTTCGGTATCGCGTGGGCGATCACGTCGGGGTCGCTCGTGGTGTTGCACGCGACCGCTCCGACCTCGTCGCACGGTGCGGAGATCATGGTGCTGACGGCGGCGAACCTCGTCGCCACCGGGGTCCGGTTCGTCCTGTTCAAGGCGTGGGTGTTCCGGGCCCGTCGGCGGCCGGAACTCATCCGCCCGGGCACGACCCCGGCCGCGGACGCGAGCACCGCGGTCACCGAGCCGATCGCCGCGGTGGACGAGCGCGCAGCCTGATCACGCGAGCGGCGGGCCGGGCGGTCGTCGCGGTGTTGCGCGGGCGGTATACCGCGCCGTAGCATCGCCTCACCGCACCACAACCCCACAGGGCCCGACTGCCACCACCGGTCTGCCCGCGGCGAGCGCTCCACTGATGCAGCCTGGCCGTCCGCTGCCGGCAACGCCCCACTGGACCCGCACACGTGAACCCCTCCTCCTTCGGTCTCTACGACCCTGCCCGCGAATCGAGCGACTGCGGCGTCGGTTTCATCACCCGACTCGACGGCACGCCGAGCCACGACGTCATCCGCAAGGGCGACGAAGCGCTGTGCGCCATCCCCCACCGCGGCGGCAAGTCCGCCGAGGGCGTCGGTGACGGTGCCGGCGTGAGCATCGACCTGTCGGTGGAGTTCTTCAGCGCGATCACCGGCGAGGAGCTCCGCGCCGGCCACTTCGGCGTCGCGAACTGCTTCGTGCCGTCCGGCGACGACGAGCGGGCCGCAGCCCAGCAGACCGTGACCGACGCCATCGAGCACGAGGGCTTCGAGCTCCTGCTCGTCCGTGACGTGCCGGTGGACCACTCGGTCGCCCGCCCGGAGGCTGAGCAGTACCAGCTGCCGATCGTGCAGTGGGTCTTCCGCGCACCGTCGGACTGGGCGCGCACCGAGGTCGACGCCGCGGCGAACCGTGCCCTGCTCGCGATCGAGGCCGTCTCGTACGGACAGGCCGCCGCCGACCACGCCGAGCACGCCGCCCTGTACCCGCTCTCGCTCAGCGCGCGGACCCAGATCCTGAAGGGGCGTCTGAACTCCGGCGAGGTCATCGGGTACTTCACAGACCTGCGGGACCCCCGCCACTCGGTGCGGACGCTGTACTTCCACACCCGGTTCTCGACGAACACCGAGCCGCACCCGACGATGGCGCAGCCGTTCCGCCTGATGGCGCACAACGGCGAGCTGAACACCGACCGGAAGAACCGGCTGTCCGACGAGGCCCTGGCCCGCGCGCGCACCCGCAGCATCGTCCGCCCGCCCGGGCAGTCCGACTCGAGCCGCCTCGACCAGACCCTGCAGAGCCGGGTGTTCGACGACGGACTCGAGATCGTCGAGGCCGTGGTGTCGCTCATGCCGCCGGCGTGGGAGAACGACCGCACACTGACGCCCGACGTGCGGGACATGCTCGAGTTCTTCTCGCTGTACGAGGAGAAGAACGACGGGCCCGCCGCCGTGATCTTCAGCGACGGCGACGTCGTCGGCGCGCGCCTCGACCGCCTGGGCCTCCGCCCGCTGCGCTCGGTGCAGACCGCCGAGTACCTCATGGTGTCGTCCGAGGCCGGGCAGGTCGAGTTCGACGCCGACGAGGTCGTGCACCGCGGCCGCATCGAGGCGGGCGGCATGCTCGTCGTCGACCACCGCACCGGCACGCTGATGCGCACCCGCGAGGTGCTCGAGATGCTCGCAGCGCGCAAGCCCTACGGGGCCCTGCTCGACGCCGCCCGCGTGAACCTCGACGACCTGCCGGCGCCGGAGTACCAGCGCACGACGACGACGCTCGGCTACGAGGGAGACCTGTCGCTCGCCGGCCGCTACGTGGCGTACTCGCTGAACCAGGAGAGCTTCCGGTTCATGCTCGACCCGATGCTGCAGAACGGCTCGGAGCGCATCTCGGCGATGGGCTACGGCAACGCGATCAACGCCCTGAGCGACACCGAGGGCGGCATGGCGAAGTACTTCTCGCAGCGCTTCGCCCAGGTGACGAACCCGCCGCTCGACTCGATCCGCGAGGCCGACGGCATGTCGATGCGCGTGGCCCTCGGTGCGAAGCCGGACGGAACGGGTTCCGCGACCCGGCAGCTCGTCGTCCAGTCCCCGATCCTCGGGCACCTCGACATGGTCCGACTGCGCGACCAGGACATCGTGCCGCTCGAGCGGTTCGAGATGCTCTACGTGCCGGTGCTCGGTGACGAGCAGGCGAACGCGGCCGCCGTGCGCACCGCGGTCGACGAGCTCTGCGCCGCCGTCGAGCAGTTCGCCGAGCACACCGGCGGGATCGCCGTGCTCACCGACCGCAACGTGTCGTCGACGCATGCGCCCCTCCCGGTCATCCTCGCCGTCGCCGCCGTCAACCAGCGACTCATCGAAACCGGCCTGCGGCTGCGGGTCTCCGTGGTCGCCGAGTCCGGTCAGCTGCCATCGTCACACCACGTGGCGACGGCGCTCGGCTTCGGTGCCGCGGCTGTGTACAGCCTGTCGGCACGGCTGCGTGCGGAGGAGAAGTACCCCGCCGCGCCCGCCCCGGCCGGCGAGCTGACCGCGACCGACCTCGCGCTCAAGCAGTTCCGGAAGGCCGCCGAGAAGGCCCTCGCCAAGACGATGGGTCGCGTCGGGCTCTGCACCGCCGAGAGCTACATCGGCGGCGAGTTCTTCGAACCGAACTACCTCGACACCCGTGACGACCTGTTCGCCCGGGTCTTCCCGCACATGCAGGCCCCGGTCGGCGGTGTCGGCTTCGCCCGCATCGCCCAGGCTGCGACGGACTGGCACGAGCGCGCCCGCAGCGTCGAGTCCGAGGGCCAGGTGCCCATGCTCGGCCTCTTCAAGGAGCGCTCGGACGGCGCCGGGCACTCGTTCGGCGTCGCGAGCGTGCGCGGCTTCGGCGGCATGACCGAGGAACGTCCGTCGTTCGAGCGCTCCGGCGACTCCGAGGCGCTCCGGCTCCTCACCCTCGGGCAGCTCGACGACGCGTTCGGCATCACCGACACGGCGTACCGGAACACCGGGTACGACCGCCTGAGCGACGCCGAGATCGACGCGCACCGGATCACCCCGGGCTACGTCACGTTCCTGCAGACCACGCACGACGAGCGCTCGCGCCGTCCCGCGGCCCTCCGCGACGTGCTCGCGCTGCCCGCGGACGTCACCGGCATCGACACGGCAGAGGACTTCGCCCGCGAACTCGGCCGCTTCGCCACGACCGGCAACGCGAGCGTCACGGTGCGCGGTCTGTCCGGCTCGCGTCCGTCGTCGTCCGACGCTCTGCCTGGAGGCACGGAGCGCTTCCGCCTGCAGCTCACGTCGACGGGGACGACGGGTGCACTGCGCCACGCGGCCCTGGCAGACGGCCTCGCGCTGCTGCACCCCGGCCAGGTCGACGTCGACTCCGTCGACGAGACCCAGGTGACGCTGCGCGCCACCGGCACGGCGGTCGACCTGCTCGTGCTGCTCGAGAGCGCCCCGGACAGCGTCGCGCTCGACGAGGTCCAGCCGGCCCACGAGATCACCCGGACCCTCGCGTCCGGCGCGATGAGCCACGGCGCGCTCGTCGCGACCGCGCACGAGGCGGTGGCGCACGGCACGAACATGGTCGGCGGCATGTCGAACAGCGGCGAGGGCGGCGAGCACCACTCCCGCTACGGCACCATCCGCGGCTCGCGCATCAAGCAGTTCGCCTCGGGTCGCTTTGGCATCTGGGCGGGCTACCTCGCCGACCCGATGCTCGAGGAGCTCGAGATCAAGATCGGCCAGGGCGCGAAGCCCGGCGAGGGCGGTCAGCTGCCCGCGCCGAAGGTCACGGTGGACATCGCCGCGGCCCGTGGTGGCACGCCCGGTGTCGAGCTCATCTCCCCGCCGCCGCACCACGACACGTACTCGATCGAGGACCTCGCGCAGCTCATCCACGACTGCAAGGCCGCCCGTGTCCGGGTGATCGTGAAGCTGGTGTCCTCCGAGGGCATCGGCACCATCGCCGTGGGTGTCGCGAAGGCCGGCGCGGACGTCATCAACGTCGCGGGCAACACCGGCGGCACGGGCGCCGCGGCCGTCACGAGCCTGAAGTACGCGGGTCGTTCCGCGGAGATCGGCGTGGCCGAGGTCCACCAGGCCCTCGTCGCGAACGGCCTCCGCCAGAAGGTCACGCTGCGCTGCTCCGGCGCGCACCAGACCGGCAGCGACGTCGTCACCAGCGCCCTGCTCGGCGGCGACAGCTTCGAGTTCGGCACCACCGCGCTCATGATGCTCGGCTGCGTGATGGCGAAGAACTGCAACGTGAAGTGCCCGGCCGGCCTGACCACGAACGCCGAGGCGTTCGAGGGCGACCCACGCGCGCTCGCGCAGTACCTGCTCAACATCGCGCACGACGTGCGGCAGATCCTCGCCCGCCTCGGCCTGCGCTCCCTCCGCGAGGCCCGGGGCCGGACCGACCTGCTGCAGCTCCTCGACCACCCGGCGAGCGTCGGGCGCCTCGACGTCCGGGCGCTCCTCGCGCAGGTCCCGGAGAAGGTCGTCGAGGACCCGGAGTACCTCGAGAAGGACTTCCACACCGACGACGCGCTGCTCGAGCGGGTCCGCACGGCCCTGGTCGACCACGAGCAGGAGCACGTGCTCGTGCACGGCGTGCTGCTCGGCAACAGCGACAAGTCCGTCGGCGGTCAGCTCGGCATCGACGTCGAGCGGCTCCTCAACCACGAGCTGCGCGACACCGACCTGTCCGGGCACCCGGCGATCACCACGGACGACCGTGGCCGCCGTCGCCTGGTGGACGGCGCGGTCACGATCCGTACCCAGGGGTCGGCCGGGCAGTCCTACGGCGTGTTCAACAACGACGGCATCGTGCTCGAGCACACCGGCACCGCGAACGACGGCGTCGGCAAGAGCCAGAGCGGTGGCCGGATCGTCGTCCGAGCGCCCGGCGGCGGCAGCACCGACCAGGGCGGCAACGTCCTCGTCGGCAACTTCGCCCTGTTCGGCGCGACCGGCGGCCGCACGTTCGTCGAGGGCGAGGCCGGCGACCGCTTCGCCGTGCGCAACTCCGGGGCGACCGCGGTCGTCGAGGGCGTCGGCGACTTCGGCTGCGAGTACATGACGGGCGGTGCCGTGTTCAACCTCGGCGCGTTCGGCAAGGGCCTCGGCAACGGCATGTCCGGCGGGTTCCTGTACCAGTACGACCCGTCCGGTCAGGTCACCGAGCGCGCGAGCACCGACTCGCTCCTCGTGTTCCCCGTCACCGACACCGAGCGCGGGTCCTTCCACGAGGCCGCCGCGCGCCTGCTGCTCGAGTGGCACCTCGAGGCGACGGGCTCGCCGCTGGCCGAGCGTCTGCTCGCCGACTGGGAGACCACGCGCCAGCACGTGTACGTCGGCATGCCCCGGGCGCTCCTGCTCACCCAGGACGCCGGCGAGATCCTGGCCGCGGCGAGCCGGAACGAGCTGCTCGACGAGCTGGCGACCTCGATCGCGACGGACAAGCTCCGCGCGTTCAAGGTCGACTACCGCGACCAGCGTGCCGTGCTCGGCGGCCGTGCCCCGTCGCTCGGCGACCAGGGCGACGACATGTTCTCGCTCCTGTCGTCCTACACGGTGCTCGGCGTCGCGCAGGACCTCGCGCTGGAGCGGGTCCCGGGTGCCGCGGGTCCGAACGACCCGCGCGTGACCGAGGCCGTCAAGAACCTCGTCCTCACCGAGGACTTCTTCGTGAAGCAGCGCGTCGTGAAGTACCTGCGCGGCACGCTCGACCGGTTCGCGGACGACCAGCTCGCGACCCTCATCGCCATCAAGCGCCTCGACGACTACAAGCGCGCGCTCACGCAGCGGAACAACCGCAGCATGGACGCGCCGGGCACCACCGGGTGGATCATGCACCAGAACGCCAAGAACGACGGCCGCGTCCGCGAGGCCCGCTTCGACGAGCTGCTCGCGAACGCGGCGCTCGAGGACATCGCCGGCCGTGCACCGCTGGCGCCGACCGAGGCGGTGTCCCTGTGAGCCTCCTGCCCCCGACCGGATCGCTGATCCCCGTCGACGCACCGTTCTCGGCCGCCCAGGAATCCTGGCTCGCCGGCTTCATCGCGGGCATCGCCGCCGCGGGCAAGCGTGCCTCGGGCGGCGCTCCGACGACGACGATCGACGTGCTGTTCGGCACGCAGACCGGCAACGCGGAGTTCCTCGCCGACGAGCTGGTCTCCGGCGCGAAGGCCCGCGGGCTCGGCGGTCGTGCCACCGCGCTCGACGCCGTCACGCCGGAGCAGCTCGCCGGGATGTCCCACGTGCTCGTCGTCACCTCGACGTACGGCGAGGGCGAGATGCCCGACAACGCCGGACTGTTCTGGGACGCGATCCAGGCGACCACCGTGCCGCGGCTCGAAGGGCTGCAGTACGCGGTGCTCGGGCTCGGCGACACCAGCTACGACGAGTTCTGCCAGGCCGGCAAGCTCCTCGACACCCGGTTCGAACAGCTCGGCGCGACGCGGATCCACGACCGTGTCGACTGCGACGTGGACTTCGAGGACCCGGCTGCGCTGTGGACCGCTGCGGTGCTCGACCGACTCGCGGCAGAAGCGGGCGCGCAACCCGGCGCGTCCGGCCCCGCCGGCGACCCGGCCACGTCGGCGACCGCGTCCGGCGGGGCGGGCGCGAGCCGTGCCTCCAGGCCGGGTTCCCAGTGGAACAAGCGCAATCCGTTCCCGTCGAAGCTGGTCGAGAACCGGCTGCTCTCCTCGCCGCGCAGCGCGAAGGAGATCCGGCACTACGAGTTCGACCTCGGCGACTCCGGCATCGAGTACGCGGCCGGCGACGCCCTGGCGGTCGTGCCGGTCAACGACGAGGTCTTCGTCGGCGAGCTGCTCGAGCAGGTCGGCGCGAACGGCTCCGAGTCGCTGGACGGTCGACCGGTCACCGAGGTCCTGCGGACCGACCGCGAGATCCGGACGCCCTCGAAGGACCTCATCGCCGACCTCGTCCAGCGCGCACCGTCGAGCGAGCTCGCCGCGGTCGTCTCGCACGGGGACAAGCACGAACTCGACCGCTGGCTCTGGGGACGGGACGTGCTCGACCTCCTGCGCGACGCCGGTCCCGCGGCACCGGGCCTCGACGAACTGCTGCCGAACCTCCGACCGCTGCAGGCCCGCCAGTACTCGATCTCGTCGAGCCCGCTCGCGCACCCGGACCGCATCCACCTGACGATCGCGTCCGTCCGCTACGGCGACCCGCACCGCATGTACGCCGGTGTCGCGTCGACGTTCCTCGCCGACCGGGTCTCACCCGACTGCACCGTGGACGTGTACCTGCAGCCGAACGCCTCGTTCGGGGTGCCGGCGGACCCGTCCGCGCCGATGATCATGATCGGCCCCGGAACCGGCATCGCACCGTTCCGCGGGTTCCTGCACGAACGTGCGATCGCGGGAGCCAGCGGCCGGAACTGGCTGTTCTTCGGCGACCAGCACCGCGACACCGACTTCGTGTACGAGGACGAGCTCACGACGCTGCAGGAGCAGGGCGTGCTGAACCGCCTCGACCTGGCGTTCTCGCGCGACCAGGCCGAGAAGGTCTACGTGCAGACCCGGATGCTCGAACAGGGCGCGGAGCTGTACCGGTGGCTCGAGGACGGCGGGCACGTGTACGTGTGCGGCGACGCCTCCCGGATGGCGAAGGACGTCGAGTCGGCCCTGCTGTCCGTCATCGGGTCCCAGCGCGGCAAGGGTGAGGACGACGCGCAGGCGTACCTCGCCGACATGCGCCGCGGGAAGCGGTACGTCCGGGACGTGTACTGAGCCCGACCGACGGGCACTCGAGGCCGTCGCGTCGCACGTGCACATGTCGTATCCAGACGATGCCGTGCGGCGCCGTGCCCGTGCATAGCCTGCCTGTATGAGATGGTCTGCACATCATGCGCTCGTGTCGGTCCTGGTCGGGGTCGCCGCGACCACCGGGGCGACCGGCTCCGCGTCGGTGCCGAGGGCACTGGCCGCTTCCGCTCTTCCGGGCTCCACGGGCGCACCAGCCCCCGGCACGGACGGTCGCGGTGGCGCGGGTGCCACAGTCGCGTACGACGTCGTCGAGGCGGAGACCGGCCACACCGATGGTCAGGTGATCGGCCCGTCGCAGCGTCAGGGCACCCTCGCGAACGAGGCGTCCGGTCGACGCGCGGTGACGCTCGGGTCTGCCGGATCGTCCCTCGCGCTGGTGCTGCCGCGCGCTGCGAACGCCGTCGTGGTGAGAGCGAGCATCCCGAGCGACGAGGACGGTGGTCAGGCGAGGGTGTCGCTCGGCCTCACCGTCGACGGTGTTGCCCAGACCCCCCTGGCCCTCACCAACGCCTTCACCCACAAGCGGGACGACGAAGCCAACGTCGGTGGGCCGAGCCACCTGTTCGACGATGCGCGGGTCCTCCTCGACGCCACGCACCCGGCGGGCGCCGTGCTCCGCTTGACGACGACTTCGGCGGTCCCGGTCACCGTCGACCTGGTCGAGGTCGAGTCCGTGGAGCCACCGTCGAGCAGGCCGGCTACGGGCATCTCGGTCATCGAGGCCGGTGCGGATCCGACCGGGGTCCGCGACTCCACGGAGGCGATCCGGACCACGATCGAGAGAGCACGCCGAGCAGGGGTCCCGGTGTGGATGCCGGCCGGCGTGTTCCGGGTGAGCGACCCCGCCGACCGGTTCCAACCGACCTTCCTCGTCGACGACGTGAGCATCCAGGGCGCCGGCATGTGGCACACGACGATCGTGGGCAGCACCGGCCTCTTCTCGGGTCACGTCCGCGACGACGCCGGCTCGACCACGGCATCGCGCAACGTCCACATCGCCGACCTCGCGATGTCCGGGGAGGTGACCGAACGGAACGACGCCCACCCGACCAACGCCGTCGGCGGTGCGCTCGTCGACTCCTCCGTCACGAGGGTGTGGATCGAGCACTTCAAGACGGGCGCGTGGATGAAGGGTCCGACGCGGAACCTCCTCTTCGACGGCGTCCGTGTCCGCAACACGCTCGCGGACGGGATCGCCTTCGGTCCGGGGACGACGGACAGCCGCGTGGAGCAGAGCGACGTCCGTGGGACCGCCGACGACGCGTTCACCACGCTGTCGACGCCGAAGCAGGCGGAGAACACCGGGAACGTGTTCCGGGCCAACACGGTCCGGACGACCGTCCGCGGCAACGGTGTCGCCGTCTACGGCGGCGACGCCCTCGTGACCGGCAACCACTTCGGGGACGTGGCCGGGGGCGCCGGGATGCACGTGGGACAGCGGTACGGGTCCCGACCTGTCGGCGACGTCCGGTTCACCGCCAACACCGTGGTGCGGAGCGGCGAGTACTCCCGGATCTGGGGCCAGGGCACCGGAGCGGTGAACGTCTTCGCCGAGGAAGGCCCTGTCGCCGGTCCGGTCGTCTTCGAGGACCTGCTGGTCGAGGACAGCCCCTTCGGTGCGGTGCAGTTCCAGTTCGGACACCGGATCGACGGTGTGTCCCTCGACGACGTCGTCATCCGGCGGACGGGCACGTACGCGCTGCAGATCGAGACGCAGGGTTCCGCTCGGATCCACGGCGTCTCCGCGCGCGACGTCGGTGCTGTTCACGACGTCTGGGACGAACGGTGCGCAAGCGGGTTCGAGCTCACCGACCGTGTCGGCACCACCGGATGGGACCCCGACGACCGCGCGTGCGGTCAGCGTTTCCGGTACCCGGCCTCGGCCTTCGCAGACGCGTCCGACCCCCAGTTCGCCGTCACGAGCCACGACCGGCACGCGGAGTACGTCCCAGGGACCTCCGTCCGGTTCACCGGGACCGGCACGCCTCGAGCGGAGGTGGCACTCGAATCAGCCCAAGCCGGCCAGGCGCCGGCGTCCGGCAGGGTGGACGACGACGGGACCTGGCGTATCGACCGGTTCCTCGGGACGGGCCCGTACCGGTTCGTCGTCCGGCAGACGACCGGGCGGGCAACGCCACGCGAACTCCCGCTCGAGCTCCGCGCTCTGCCCCTGCTGGGCTCCCCGACGTCCGGGTCGTCGCTCCCCGGACGGACGGTCGAGTTCTCCGGGCACGGGACTCCGGGCCGCACCATCCGACTCCACGTGACCAACTTCTCGTCGCCCGACGTCGAGACGGTGGTCCGGTCCGACGGTTCGTGGAGTGCACGTCGGTTCATCGGTACCGGCCGCTACCGCTTCGACGTCACGCAGCGGACTCCGGCGGACGAGGTGGAGATCGCAGTGCGCGGCGTCGTCCTGAACCCGTGAAGCGTCCGACACCGGACGCGCGGAAGGAGGCAGTCCGCCGCCCCGTGTGGAACCCGAATCCACGCCGGGCGGCGGCGAGGGAGCGTCGTGGCCCGGGAGGCCTCTGATCCGGGACTCCCACCACGCGGGTCCCCTCGGCCACGCCGCCCGTCTGCGTCGGTTCCCTGTTCCGACGCCAGCCGCGGTCGCGGTACGAGCACCGTACGTGGCGCAGCGCGACGAGGGAACCCCGTATCGGGTCCCAGCGCGGCAAGGGCGAGGACGACGCGCAGGCGTACCTCGCCGACATGCGCCGCGGGAAGCGGTACGTCCGCGACGTGTACTGAGCCGCGTGCCCGGGGCGGCGCGACGGCCGGCTCGGCAGTGTGCGAGGTTCCGTGCTCCGTGCGAGGGGACAGGCGTCCCACCGTGCGCGGAACCTCGCACGCTGCGGCAGATCCGTCGCACCGTGCGACGGCGCGTGCGCAGGCCCGACGCCGTCGTCCCGGTGCGGAACCCGAATCCGCGACCGGGACGACGGTGAGGGGGCGCTGGGGGCTGGGAGACTCCTGATCCGGGACTCCCTCGCGCGACGCGTGGTTCCCCCCTCGACCGCCGGCGGACCCGTTCCGGCTCCCTGGGCCGGCGCGGACGCTCGCGGTGACACACAACCTACGGCCTTGCACGTCCGTGCGGAACCCGTTGACCGGACACACGGGTCGTGCTAGCGCCCCGAGCCGTCCGGTGCGTCGCCCGGCACCACGGCTCGCGACCACGCCGAGTCCTCCGCGGTGCTGGTGTCCGGCGGCTCCGGGGTCAGGACCAGACCGGAGCCGGAGGTCGCGGCCGCGTAGAGCTCCTCGAGCCAACTGCGGTTGATCGAGGGGACGCGGCTGCCGGAGAACTTGAAGTGCAGGCTCACGTCCGGGTGGAGCCAGATCGCGCTCCGGCCGTCGCCACGCAGGACGTCGTCCTTCCACGAGAACAC
Source organism: Curtobacterium sp. 1544 (assembly GCF_040544915.1). Lineage (NCBI taxonomy): Bacteria > Bacillati > Actinomycetota > Actinomycetes > Micrococcales > Microbacteriaceae > Curtobacterium > Curtobacterium sp. 1544. The sequence goes on along the minus strand of NZ_JBEPKX010000007.1, from coordinate 85,332 downwards.
GAAGCGGTGTTCCCGACGGAGCAGGTTCACGATGACGATCTGCAGGTGCGTCAGAGCGCGGTCGTCCACGGCGAGGTCGAGCTGTTCGCCCGCGTAGATCAGATGGCCCATGTGTCCTTGTACACCGGACGGGCTGTCAGCCGAGCCGGTCCGCCCACGCGGTGACCTGCTCGTCGAACCAGACCGCGTCCGCGTTGCGTTCCCAGGCGTGCTCGGCCGGCGCGCTCACCGCGAGGGTGACCGTGTCCGGGTGGCGCGACGCGAACTCCTCGCTCACGGCGAAGGGCACCGTGGTGTCCCCCGTCGAGTGCACGAGCAGCACCGGGGGCAGCGCCGGTGGACGCCGCAGCCAGGACAGCGTCCGGACGTCGACGCGGGACCGGAGCCCGACCGCACGGCAGAGCAGCGGGGACGCCATCGCGCCGAGCGCCGCCCCGACCACGACACCGGGCACCCCGGCACGGGCGGCCTGGGAGCGCACGGTGGCCTCCCAGTCGAGTGCGGGTGCCACGAGGACGACCCCGGCTACGCGGTCCCGGTGCGCCGACCTGCCGAGCAGTTCGTGGGTGATCGTCGCGCCCATCGACCAGGCCACGACGACGATCCGTTCGGCACCGTGGACGACGGCGTGGTCGAGCGCGGCGTCGACGTCGGGCCACTCGCGAGCGCCGAGGTGCGACGCGCGGCCCTCCCGCGGGGCCTCACCGTCACCGCGGAACGAGGGCACGATCGAGGTCCAGCCGAGCTCCAGGGCAGCGGGGACGGTCCGGAGTGCGGTCACCCGGGTGGTCCGGATGCCGTGGACGTGCACGGCCCAGGTGCGCGAGGACCGGTCGGCGCCGTCGGACGGTCGGACGATCCACGCCGGCGCCGGTCCGACCGGGGTGTCCAGCGCGACCTCGGACCAGTCGACCCCCATCGCGGCAGGGTCGGGGTGCACGTGCCCGCTCCACCGCACCCGGGACCCCACGTCGCCGGTGGTCCGCAGGACGGCGCGTCGCACGGTGCCCGCGGACTCATCGACCTCGAGCACGGGTCCGACGGTGGTGTGCCCATCGCCGTCGTGCCACAGGCCGTACTCCCCCGCCTGCAGGGTGTCGTCCGTGATCGGCAGCAGCACCGAGTCGTCCGAGACCTCGAGCACCGGGGTCCAGCGGTCCGTCCCGGGCAGGACGATCCGCCCCACCACGGCCCGGACCACCAGGAGGGACGCCGTGAGCACCACCGCCAGTCCACCGAGGACCCACCACACGATCGTCACCCGCGAACGATACCGATGAAGCCGTTGCGGAGCGCTCCCGACCGGCGTAACGTGCAACCAAATGGTTGTACGAATCGAACTGAGCGATGCCGAGGTCGACCGCGTGTTCCACGCCCTGGCCGACGCGACGAGGCGCGACATCATCCGTCGGACCCTAGTCGGCGAGGCGTCCGTGAGCGAGCTGGCGGACGCCTACGCGATGTCGTTCGCCGCCGTCCAGAAACACGTCGCCGTCCTCGAAGGAGCAGGACTCGTGACCAAGGAACCCCGGGGACGCACCCGCATCGTGCGCGCCGAACCGGGACAGATCGACCGGGTCCGCGGGCTGCTCGACACCTACGCCGACCTCTGGCGCGGGCGGATCGACCGCCTCGACGCACTGCTGGGAGCCCACCGCGCGCCGCGGAGCGACCAAGACGCAGACCACGCGCCGCGCAGCGACCACGACCACGACCACGACCGCGAACAAGGGAGCCACTGATGCCGACCACGTCCGTCCACACCGACCCCGAGGAACTCACGATGACCCTCGTGGCCGAGTTCCCCGTCCCCGTCGAACGGCTCTGGGATGCGTTCGCCGACCCGCGCCAGCTCGAGCGGTTCTGGGGTCCGCCCGGGTTCCCCGCCACGTTCACGTCGTTCGACCTCCGCCCCGGCGGCCGCGCCGACTACCGGATGACCTCACCGCAGGGCGAACGGTTCCACGCCCTCTGGCAGGTCACCGCGGTCGATGAACCCGAGCGGATCGCCTTCCGCGACCTGTTCGCCGACGCGGACGGCACGGTCGACGAGTCCCTGCCGGCGAGCGAGACCGTCCTGTCGTTCGAGCGCGTCGGGGAGGGCTCCCGGGTCACGGTGCTGACCTCGTTCGAGTCCTCCGCCGACCTCGACGCCATGATCCGGATGGGCATGCTCGAGGGCTACGAGCAGGCGTTCGGGCAGCTCGACACCGTGTTGGCCGACCTGCGCGAGTACGCCCTCGGCAAGGGCACGGTCACCGACGTCGTCGACGACACGCACGTGAAGATCACCCGCGCGTTCGCAGCGCCTCGGCACCTGCTCTGGCGCGCACACACCGAGCCGGAGCTCATGCGGCAGTGGCTGCTCGGCCCGGACGGGTGGGAGATGACGGTGTGCGAGAACGACCTGGTCGTCGGCGGCTCGTTCCGGAACGCCTGGGCCCCGGTCGGCGACACCGAGGGCGAGGCGTTCGGCTTCGAAGGCGAGAACCTCGTCATCGAGCCCGAACGGCGGATGGTCAGCACGGAGCGGATGACCGGCGCGCCGTTCCCCGCGAACGTCAACGACCTGCAGTTGGACGAAGCGGACGGCGTCACGCTCATGACACTGCTCATCACGTACCCGGACCAGGCACAGCGGGACATGGTCCTGGCGACCGGCATGACCGACGGCATGGAGGCCAGCTACGCGCGCCTGGAACGCGAGGTGCTGACCGCCGCGGCGTGAGCACTGGACGGACTGGAGGCGCGTGGCGGGCCCGCACCGCGCCTCCAGTCCGTCTCCGGTTCGGGTGGACCCGCGAAAGCGACAGATCGCGCGCAGTGGCCACGTCCGGTCCGCGAAAGCGACAGATCCCCGCGGATGTTCCGCGGGGATCTGTCGCTTGCGCGAGGGGGTCGCGTCAGGCCGAGGCGGTCGCCTCGTAGCGGCGTGCGCCGCCACGCACGCCGGCGAACCGGTACGGCGCAGCCGTGACGTGCGGACGCTCGACGTCCTCGCTCGTCGCGGCACCCGCCGCGTGCAGCTCCCGGTACGCGTCCACCGTCAGCGGTACCCGGGCCGCGAGGAGGTCGCGGACGCGCCCCTGCCGACGGTGCTCCCGGTACGCCGGCTGGACGATGCCCGTGATGAGCTCGCCGACGCTGCCCGAGCCGTAGCTGAACAGGCCGATCCGCTCCCCCGCGAGGTCGTCGTCGAGGTCGAGCAGCGCCGCGAGACCGATCCAGAGCGACGCCGTGTACGTGTTGCCGGTCTGCTTGTTGTACGTGAAGCCGAGCGCGAGTTCGGACTCGTCGAACGGCACGCCGACGTGCTGCGTGAGCTTCCGGTGCGCCTTGAGCGCCATCTTCGTGAACGGCTGGTGGTGCACGAAGCGCACGATGTCCTCGTACGCCGGGCCGCCCTGGGCCGCGAGGTCGTCCCACGCGCCGACGAAGGCGTCGACGTAGGCGCTGACCGACAGGCGGCCGTCGACCAGTGCGGTGGAGCGGTCGTTCGGGCGCCAGAAGTCGTCGACGTCCGCGGTGAAGACACCCGCCGCGGGTTCGATCTCGATCAGGTCGGGGTCGGCGGCGATGAGGATCGCGGCCGCGCCGGCACCCTGGGTGGGCTCGGCGGCGGTGTCGACGTCGTAGCGGGCGACGTCGGCGGCGATGACGAGCACGCGTTCCTGCGGTGCACGAGCGACGATGCCGAGGGCGAGCTGCACGGCAGCGGTCCCGCCGTAGCAGGCCTGCTTCAGCTCGACCACGCGGACGTTCTGCGGCAGGCCGAGCAGACCGTGCACGAACACCCCGGCGGCCTTCGACTGGTCGACGCCGGACTCGGTCGCGAACAGCACCGTGCGGATGCCGTCGACGCCGTGCCGGTCGACGAGCTCCTTCGCCGCGGCCGCGCCCATCGTGACGATGTCCTCGTCGGGGGCCGGCACGCTGAAGGCGTCCTGCCCGATGCCGACGTGGTACTTCGCCGGGTCGACGCCGAGGCGCTCCGCCAGGTCGTCGAGCTCGAGGACGTGGTGCCCGGTCGCGACGGCGAGGTCGTGGATGCCGATGCGGGTCATGCTGCGCCTCCGGCGGGCTTGGCGCCGCGGCGCTCCATGGCGACGTGGGCAGCCATCAGCTCGCCCGGGTTGGTCTGCGCGGCGAGCAGCGAGAGCTCTCCGCAGAGGACCGTCGCGGCGCACAGGGCCGCGAGACGACGGGCGTTGGCACCCGGTTCGCGGTCGTCACGACAGCCGAGGCGCACGAGGGCGTCCTCGACGACGGGCAGGTCGCCGCCCTTGCCGTTGCCGACCGTGCCGACGATGAGGTGCGGCAGCGAGGTCGAGAAGTACAGGTCGTCGCCGCGGACGTCGGCGGACGTGATCCCCTGCGAGCCCTCGACGATGTTCGCCGCGTCCTGCCCCGTTGCCAGGTAGAAGCCGAGGAGCATGTTCGCGTAGTGCGCGTTCGCGGAGCGGATGGCTCCGGCGATGGTCGACCCGACGAGGTTCTTCGCGACGTTCAGCTCGGCGATGCGCTCGGGCGTGCTGCGGAGCCGCTTCGACACGATCTCGCCCGGGATCACGATCTCGGCGATCGTGTTCCGACCGCGGCCACGGATGCCGTTCACGGCGGTGGCCTTCTTGTCGGTGCAGAAGTTCCCTGAGACGGACACGTAGCGCAGGCCCGGCTCCCACGCGAGGATCGCGGGCAGGAGCTTGTCCGCCGCCTGCGTGACCATGTTGTGCCCGGAGGCGTCGCCCGTGGTGAACGCGAAGCGTAGGAACAGCAGGTCCCCGACGATCTCCGGGTGCACCTCGATGAGCTTGGCGAAGCGGCTCTGCCCGGCGACGATCTGCTCGAGCTCGTCCTGACGGGCGAGGATGCGCCCGGTCGCGAGGTGCGCGGCTGCGGCGCTGTCCGCGCGGACCACCACGGAACGGGTCATGCGCTCGTCGACGACGGTCGAGACGATGCCGCCCTCGACCATGCGCGAGATGCGGGCGCCACGGCCGACGGACGGCCAGAGGGGCGACTCGTACGTGGCGAGCGGCACCTCGTGCTCGCCCTCCACTGCGTTGCCGCTGATGCGGATCGGCCCCACCCACTTCGTGGGGATCGGGGTCAGCAGGTCGGTCATTCGACGCTCCCTTCGGGCGCTTGCACCGCGACGCTGAGGTGTCTGATGTCGTGCGCCTCCCAGGCGCGGTGGATGCCGGCGAGGTCGGTGTCCGCCGGGACGAGCGCGATGCCGCAGTCGCCGCCGCCGGCACCGGACGGCTTCGCCGCCCCGCCGGCCGCCTCGACGACGTCGCACAGGGTGGCGAGGCGCTCGGTCTCGATCTGCGACCCGACGGACGTGCCGAGGCGCTGCAGCAGCACGCGCGCGCGACGCAGGGCGTCCAACGTCATCGACGCGTCGCCGGTCTGGAGGCCCGTGGTCAGGTCGTCGACACAGGTGCGGCTCTCGTCGAGGAACGCCCGGTACCCGCCGTTGCGGTGTCGACGGACGACGCCGACGAGCTTCGTGGTGGACGCCGGCGAACCGGTCCAGCCGACGAGCAGCTCGAGGTTCTCGGGCGCGGGCAGCCGCTGGACGTCGAAGCCCTCCCACGCGTCCGCGTCGGTCAGGATCTCGGACACCGTCCGACCGTCGAGCATGCCGGCGAGGTGCTCACGGTCGGGCGCGCTGTACCGCAGCCAGCCGCCGAACGTGCTCGCTGCGAGGTCGCCACCGGACGCTCGCGGGTTCACCCGGATGGTGGCCAGGAGGGCGACCTGGAACCGCTGTCGCTGGGACAGACCGAGTCCGTAGAAGCGGTCGAGCGCGCCGACGGTCGCCACGGTCACGGCCGCCGACGACCCGAGCCCGAACTTCCGGCCGCTGGCGTCGTCGAGCTGGCTGTGGATGCGCAGGTCGTGGAAGCGCGGGGCGATGCCCCGTTCCTGCCGGAGCTTCTCGACGAGGTCGATGGTCGCCATCACGTAGTCGTACGGGTGGTGCTCGGTGTCGAGCGCGATGCCGTCGTCCGCTCGCGTCCACGTCACGGGCAGGTGCCCGTACTCCTCGGAGTGCACGCTGCCCGAGCCGTGGCCCTCGGTCACCCGGGCGGTGATGGCGCGGTCGAGGGCGATGAGGACGGACGGCTGGCCAGGCTCGACGACGGCGTACTCCCCCGCGACGAACAGCTTGCCGTGGGCGCGGAACTCGATCACTCGGCGCTCTCCTCCTGGTCGGGGACGACACCCGGCTCGGGCGTCCCCGTTCCTTCGGAGCGGACGAGGCGCGCGCCTGGTCCGGTGCCGGACTCGATGACGTCGCCGAACCCGGCCAGCGCCGACGCGACGGCACCACGGTCCTCGGGCTTTGTGAGCACCACGACGTTCGGCCCGGCGTCGGCGGTCGCGTAGGCCTCGACCCCTGCGGAACGGAGCTCGGCGACCGCGTCGAACACGGCGACGCTGCGGGCGTTCAGGTAGCGGATCGGGGGGAACGCGCCCTCGATCGTGGCGTGCATGCGGAGAGCGTTGCTCTCGGTGATCTCGCCGATGCGGGTGAAGTCCCCGGCGGCGCACGCGTCGAGCATGTCGCCGACGGTCTCGGTGGTCGAGGTCACCCAGGCCGGGTAGAACGGCGACGTCGCGATGGTCCGCCGCATGGCCTCGCGCGACCCGATGGGCTTCGGGCCGGCGTCGATCGTCACGACGACCATCGTCATCGGCGGTGCGGGGATCGGCTCGGCGTAGGAACCCTGGTCGTCGCCGGCGTGCCAGACCGCCACCCCGCCGGGGATCGACCGCGTGGCCGAACCCGAGCCACGGCGGGCCAGGCGGGAGAGATCGCGCGGGGACAGGTCGAGGCCGAACGCCGCGGAGGCCGCCGTGGCGAGCGCCGCGAAGCCCGAAGCGCTCGAGGCCAGGCCGGCACCGGTCGGCACCGTGTTCTCGGACACGACGCTCGCGCGGGCGTCGCTGCCGGCGAGGTCTCGCACGAGGTCGAGGAACTCCCGGACCCGCACCAGCGCAGCGTCCTCGACGACGCGACCGTTCAGGGTGAACGCATCACGCGCCTCCAGGCCGTCACCCGACCCGCCGTCCACCGTGACGGTCGTCGTCGTCGGGAACACGTCGAGTCCCATCGACACGCTGCCGGTGGCCGGCAGCGCGAGGGACGCGTCCGCCTTGCCCCAGTACTTGACGAGGGCGATGTTGGGGTGCGCGACGGCGGTGGCGGTCATCAAGCGCGGGCTCCGATCGTGGTGGTCCAGGTGGCTGCGGCACCTGCGCCGCGGAGTGCGGCCGCGATGCGGTCCGCGTGTTCGCCGTCCGTGGCGAGGGCGAGGACGCATCCGCCGCGCCCGCCACCGGTGAGCTTCGCGCCCAGGGCGTCCGCAGCACGTGCGGCGCCGACGAGTCGGTCCAGGTCGTCGCTCGACACGTCGAGGGCGGTGAGGAGGTCGTGCGCGGCGTCCATCGTGGCACCGAGTCCCTGTGCGTCGCCGTCCACGAGCGTCCCCCGGGCACGTCGGGCCAGCGCGCCGATGCGGTCGACGACGCCGTCGACGGCTGCCGGGTCCGCGTCGTGTCGTTCCCGGACGGCGGCGACGGCTTCGCGGGTGTGGCCGGGCACCCCGGTGTCGGCGACGACGAACGTGAAGGGTGCGCCGAGCTCGACCGGTTCGATGCGGCCGGCCTCGAACCATACGGGTGCGTCCGCGACGACACCGCGTGCGTCGAGGCCGGACGGACGGCCGTGGGCGACGCGCTCGCACGCCTGGATGAGCTCGTGGTGCGCCTCGACGTCGAGCGTCTCGCCCAGTGCGTCGGCGACCGCTGCGGTCACGGCAGCGGCGACGGCGGCGCTCGAACCCATCCCGCGGGCGGTGGGCACGTCGCTGTCGACCCGGACGTGGAAGCGGCGGTCCGTGACCCCGAAGTGCTGGAGCGTCGCGGTGACCGCGGTGACGGTCGGCATGACGGCGGCGGGAGCGAGGTCGAGGGGCCCGGTGTGGACCGCGGACTCGAGGTGGTGCCCCTCGGTGTCGTCGTCGATCGGCGTCACCGTCGCGACCACCACGGCATCGATGACCGGCAGCACGAGCGCGGGTGCGCCGTAGACCACGGCGTGCTCCCCGATCAGGATCGTCTTGCCGTGGGACGACGCCCTACCGGTGCGGCGAGTGGTGCCGGCTCCCGTGGTCGCTGAGTTGTCGAGGTCGTTGCTGGTCATCGTGGGTCCCGTCAGCCTAACCGTCCGGACCATGCGCGCGCTCGACGGTGTCCGTACCCCGGCCGTGAGCCGGCTCCACGGTCGTGCGGGAAGGTTGTGCGGGAAGGTTGTGCACAACTGAGTTGCGTGCAATGCTTACGGCATGCCCGTGACCGACGAGATGGTGTGCTTCTCCCTCTACGCTGCGAGCCGAGCCACCACGCAGGCGTACCGGACCCTGCTGGAACCGTGGGGCATCACGTACCCGCAGTACCTCGTCCTCGTGACGCTGTGGATCGAGGGCGACCAGACCGTGTCGACCCTCGGCGACCACCTGCAGCTCGACTCCGGCACGCTCTCGCCACTCCTGCGCCGCATGGAGCAGGGCGACCTCGTGCGCCGCGAACGCCGCAGCACCGACGAGCGCGTCGTCACGATCACGCTCGGCGACCGCGGCCGCTCGGTCCGTGGCGAACTGGCACACATCCCGTCGACGATCGCGGCCGGCATGGGCCTGCCCGACGAGCACGCCGCGATGGAGCTCATCGCGACGCTGCACCGGCTGACCGAGACCATGCACGCCGCCGCGGCGCCGAACCGCGCCGCCGCGGACCGCTGACCCCACGAAGGAAGGAACACCATGGAAGCCCTCTACACCGCCGAGGCCCTCTCCACCGGCGCCGGCCGCGACGGCCGCGTCGCCACCAGCGACGGCTCGTTCGCGCTCGACCTCGCGATCCCGAAGGAGATGGGTGGCTCCGGCGCCGGCACGAACCCCGAGCAGCTGTTCGCCGCCGGGTACGCCGCGTGCTTCCACTCCGCACTGCAGGGCGTCGCCCGCAGCCAGAAGGTGAAGATCGAGGACTCGTCCGTCGGCGGCCGTGTGCAGATCGGCCCGAACGGCGAGGGCGGCTACCAGCTGGCCGTCCTGCTCGAGGTCGTCCTGCCCGGGCTCTCGCACGAGGTCGCACAGGGCCTCGCAGACGCCGCACACCAGGTCTGCCCGTACTCGAACGCGACCCGCGGCAACATCGACGTCACCATCACCGTCTCGGAGGACTGAGCATGAGCACCACCCCCACCACGATGCGCGCCGTCGTCCACGAGACCTTCGCCGAGCCCGCCGAGGTCCTCGGCGTCCAGGAGCGCCCGGTCCCGACGCCCGGCGCCGGCGAGGTCCTCGTCCGTACGGTCCTCTCCCCGATCCACAACCACGACCTCTGGACCGTCCGGGGCACCTACGGCTTCAAGCCGGAGCTCCCCGCAGCCTCCGGCACCGAGGCGCTCGGCGTCGTCGAGGCCCTCGGCGAGGGTGTCACGAACCTGACGGTCGGCCAGCGCGTCGCCGGCGGGGCGTTCGGCGTCTGGGCCGAGTACTACACCGCGAACGCCGCCGGGCTCGTCCCGGTGCCCGACGCCATGCCCGACGAGGCCGCGGCGCAGCTCGTGTCGATGCCGTTCAGCGCCATCAGCCTGCTGCACTCGCTCGACCTGCACGAGGGCGACTGGCTCATCCAGAACGCCGCGAACGGTGCGGTCGGGCGCATGGTCGCCCAGCTCGGAGCCGCGCGTGGCATCAACGTCATCGGGCTCGTCCGCCGCGCTGCCGGCGTCGAGGAGCTCCGCGAGCAGGGCATCGAGCGCATCGTCGCCACGGACGCCGACGACTGGCAGGACCAGGTCGCCGCGATCACCGGAGGCGCGCCGATCGTCGCCGGCGTCGAGTCGGTCGGCGGGAAGGCCGCCGGCGACATCGCATCGGTGCTCGGCGAGAACGCGACGCTCGTCGTGTTCGGCGCGATGGCCTCGCCCACGCTCGAGATCCCGTCGGGCAAGGTCATCTTCGGCCAGCTCACGGTGAAGGGCTTCTGGGGCAGCGTCGTCAGCAGGACGATGCCGGCCGAGACGAAGGGGCAGCTCTTCGGCGAGCTCATCACGCGCGTGCTCGACGGTTCGCTGACGCTCCCCGTCGCCGAGACCTTCGCCTTCGAGGACGTCCGCGACGCGGTGCGCGCCTCGGACACCGCCGGCCGCGTCGGCAAGGTGCTCCTGCGCCCGTAGACGCGACTGCAGGACGGACGGGAGGCACGGTGCCAGCTGGCACCGTGCCTCCCGTCCGTTGCGTCGGTGGGTTCTACCGCCGCGCCTTCTTCGCGGGGACCGTGAAGATGTTGCCGGTGGTGACGCCCTCCTCGACCTCTTCCAGGGTGCGGCCGCGGCTCTCCGGTACGAACTTCCAGATGAAGAGCAGTGCGAGCACGCCGACGATCGCGAAGCCGAAGAACGTCCCCGTGATGCCCGTCGCCGCGACGATGGTCGGGAAGTACAGCCCGAGGAACGCGTTCGCGATCCAGAGGCAGAACACCGAGATGCCCATGCCGAGCGCGCGGATCTGCGTCGGGAAGATCTCGGACAGGATCACCCAGGTCGCGATGTTGAGGAACGTCTGCATCGAGCCCACGAACGCGACGACCAGGAACAGGATGACCCACGGACGGGCCGGGTTGCCCTCGACGAGGGTCATCGACGCGATGCCGATGAGGAAGTGGCACACCGTCGTCAGCGAGTAGCCCAGGATGAGCGTCGTGCGTCGGTTGATCTTCTCCATGTTGTAGATCGCGATCACGCCACCGATCACCGCGATGATGCCCGGGGCGATGTTCGCGATGAGTGCCGCCGACTGCTGGAAGCCCGACTCGATGAGCACGGTCTGGCCGTAGTACATGATCGAGTTGATGCCGGTGAGCTGCTGGGCGACACCGATGCCGGCGCCGATGAGCACGATCCGGATGAGCCACTTGTTGCCGAGCAAGGTGCGCCAGCCGCTCTGCTTCTGGACGTTCGCCTCGAACTCGTTCGAACGCTTGATGTCCTCGAGCTCGGCCTCGGCACGTTCCTTCGAGCGGATCTGCCCGAGGACCTCGAGCGCCTCGTCGTTGCGACCCTTCGACGCGAGCCAACGGGGCGACTCGGGGACGCGGAGCATGCCGATGAACAGTGCGATGGCGGGGAGAGCGCAGACGGCGAGCATGACGCGCCAGACGCCGTTGCCCTCACCCCAGAGGTTGCCGATGATCGCGTTCACGACGAAGGCGGCGAGCTGCCCGATGACGATCATGAGCTCGTTGCGGCCGGAGAGCGACCCGCGGATCTCGTACGGGGCGAGTTCGGCCAGGAACACCGGGACGACCGTCGACGCACCGCCGACGGCGAGACCGAGCAGGACACGGCCGACCACCATCACGCCGAACACCGGGGCGAAGACGCAGATCAGCGTGCCGACGAAGAACGTGACCGCGAGCAGGATGATCGTCTTGCGGCGACCCCAGCCGTCGGCGATCCGACCGCCGAGCATGGCGCCGATCGCGGCACCGAAGAGGAGCGAGCTGGTGACGACGCCCTCGGTGAGGTTCGTCAGGCCGAGCTCCTGCTTCATCGGCAGGAGCGCGCCGTTGATCACGCCGGTGTCGTAGCCGAAGAGCAGACCACCGAAGGTGGCGACGAGGGCGAGGACGCCGAGGCGGCGGACGTGTGGCCCCTGCCCGACCGGCGGGAGCGGGACGCTCGGGGCTGTCGGTTTGATGTCGACCATGCGGGTGACTCCTTCGTCAGTGATCAGGCTGCATCGCTTGGAAGGATCGTAACCCGTTTCCATGTCCTGTCAATCGGTCATGAAGACATCCGGACCATTGGATCGGTCCACACAACCCCTGGTCAGCGGTCAGTCCCCCGCTTCGGTCGGCTCCTCGGGGTCCTGGGCGGGCTGGTCGAGGACGTCCCCCAGCGAAGGGATGTCCGCTCCGTGGTCCGTGTAGCGGCGGACCGTCCGGCGGGCTGCGGCACTCGCGGCACCCGAGAGTCGTGGGTTCCGCTTCGCGGCGTCGGCGACCCGACCGGCGTGTCCGGCGGTGGACAGCAGGACGTTCGCCAGCGCCCGGGCCTCACCCGGTTCCGGAACTCCCGCGATCGACCACGCCGAGCGGACCTGGTCGTCCGGCGTGACCCCGCGACGCGTGCCCATCCGATGCCAGTCCGACAGCGCACCCTCGGTGCGTGAGGCCGCACGGTCTGCCTCGCCCGCACGACGACGCTGGGCATCCCGATCAGCGTCTGCTGCCTCGCTCCGCTCGATCCGGTCGGTCAGGCCGTCCGCACGCTTGCGGACCGCCTCGGCCCGCTCCCGGGCGGCGGCGTCGTCCCCACCGGCTTCGGCGATGCGGGCGGCGTGTGCGGCGGCGGCCGCTGCGAGGATCTCCGAACGCTCCATGCCCTCGACGGTAGCCCGTCCGACCGACACGGGCGTGTGGGGGGCGGGTCGAGCGCCGGAACGGTCGGCGCGGCACCCGGATAGCCTCGCCCCAGCAGCGGCACCACGTGCGGTCCGCACGACCTGCCGACGACTGGAAGGTGTGCGAAGTGGCCGGAATCGAAGACCTCCTCTCCCAGATCCCGATCGGTGACCTGGCGAAGAAGCTCGGCGTGGACGAGGCGACCGCGACCGCCGCGGTGCAGAAGGCGGTCCCCGCCCTCGTCGGCGGACTGCAGAAGAACGTCGAGAACGGGGGCGCGGCCTCGCTCGACAAGGCGCTCGACAAGCACGCCGCCCTCGCCGACCCCACCACGATCGACGACGTCGACGAGGAGGACGGCAACAAGATCGTCGCGAACGTCTTCGGCGGCAAGCAGCAGGACGTGGCCGCCGCCCTGGCCGGGTCCGATGGCGGCGGTGGCGGGGTCGACCTCGGCGGGATCATCGGCAAAGTGCTCCCCCTCGTGGCGCCGTTCGTGCTCAGCAAGCTCGGCAACCAGAAGGCCGCGGCGACCCAGTCGGGCGGCGGCGGGTTCGACCTCGGTGGCCTGCTCGGCGGATTCCTCGGCGGATCGGGCGGCCAGGCCGGCGGGCAGTCCGGCGGCTCCCAGGCGGGTGGCGGCGGACTCGACATCGGCGGGATCCTCGGCGGTCTCGGCGGGTTGCTCGGCGGCGGCAAGAAGTAGGCGCTGTACCCGAGGACACATCTCGATCACGGCCCTTCCTGCACCGCCCGGTGCTCGGCTAGCGTCGAGCCGAGGGGGAATCATGAAGCGGATCGTGACGGTCGGTGCCGTCGTGCTGACCACCGTCGCGTTGTCCGGTTGCTCGTTGCTGCGCGGGTCGGACGGAGCGTTGCCCGCTCCGTCCAGCCCGCCGGCGACCACCGCGACGCCGACGCCGAGCGACACCGCGACACCCGACGGCGAATCGGCCGCCGACCTGCTCGAGGCGTCCGCCAACCCCCGCACGCCGACCCCCGCCCCCACCGAGGCCGCCGCACCCGCACCGACGCTCACGCCGATCCCGGCCGGGACCGTCCTGGCGCAGGGGGACGTCGCCTCACCCAAGGGCAGCATCCACTTCCACTTCCGGATGGTCGCGAACGGTGACGACACCTTCACGGCGCAGTACTCCGGTGTGACCTCGACGCTGCCGGTCCCGGTCGGCGTCGGCCTGTTCGACCTGTCCCGGAAGGTCGGGGACGGCCTGACCTACCGGGGCGTCGGGGACCACACACTCGGCGGTCCGACCAGCACGGCGATCGCTGCGAACGTGCCGCTCAGCGGATCGGGCGTCGACCCGTCGCACCTCGGCACCCTCGTGACGTACTCGGCAGCGACGCCGGGGCAGGACGTCCCCGTCGAGATCGCCGCCGACAAGGTGCTCGCTGTCACCTCGGTGCGCTGGTCCGTGCCGGCACGGCAGACGAACGTGCACCCGAAGGACGCCGGCGCCCGGGCGAACGCCACCGGATCCGTCACCGCGACGGCCGCCGGCGGAGCTCCGAAGTCGTACACGGTGGCGCCGAACGATCTGATCGGCGACGTCGCCGCACGCTTCGGCATCACGGTGCGGGCGCTCGTGTGGCTCAACGAGGGCGTGCAGGTCTTCGGCGAGGACCAGCACCTCTACGAGGGCACGTCCCTCAACCTCGACCCGCTCGGCCGCTGACGCGGCGCCGCGGGCGGCGCGGCCCGTGCGCGGCGCCGCCCTGCCGAGATTCGCGCTCAGCGACAGTTCTCGCGCTGCGGAACGCGAAAACCGTCGCTCACCCCGAGACTCGGGCACGCGCCGGCCCCCCGGCCGCAGCGCGACCCACAGACGGACGGGAGGCGCGGTGCCGGCTGGCACCGCGCCTCCCGTCCGTCAGGTGCGTGCGTTACTCGCCGCGCAGCTCCAGGTACTTGGCGATGAGCGCCTTCGTCGAGGAGTCCTGCGCGTCCAGCGCAGCCTGGTCGCCGTCGACCGCCGGAGCGATCTGCAGCGCCAGCTGCTTGCCGAGCTCGACGCCCCACTGGTCGAACGAGTCGATGCCCCAGATGGTTCCCTCAGTGAACACGATGTGCTCGTACAGCGCGATGAGCTGACCGAGGACGCTCGGGGTGAGCTCCGGCGCGAGGATCGACGTCGACGGCTTGTTGCCGGTGAAGGTCCGGGCGGAGACGATGGCCTCGTCCGTGGTGCCCTCGGCGCGGACCTCGTCGGCGGTCTTGCCGAACGCGAGCGCCTTCGTCTGCGCGAAGAAGTTCGCCAGGAACAGCGCGTGGACGTCCTGCCCGGGCTGCACGGCCTTGCCGTCGCCGGTCTCGTCCTTGAGCGGACGAGCCGGCTTCGCGACCGTGATGAAGTCGGTCGGGATCAGGCGCGTGCCCTGGTGGATGAGCTGGTAGAACGCGTGCTGGCCGTTCGTGCCCGGCTCGCCCCAGAAGACCTCGCCGGTCTCGGTGGTGACGGGCGAGCCGTCCCAGCGGACGCGCTTGCCGTTCGACTCCATGGTGAGCTGCTGCAGGTACGCGGCGAAGCGGTGCAGGTACTGCGTGTACGGCAGGACCGCGTGGCTCTGCGCACCGAGGAAGTTCGAGTACCAGACGTTGAGCAGGCCCATCAGGACGGGGACGTTCCGCTCGAGCGGCGTCGTGCGGACGTGCTCGTCGATGGCGTGGAACCCGGCGAGGAACTGCTCCCAGTTCTCCTTGCCGATGGCGATCACGACGCTCGTGCCGATCGCGGAGTCGACCGAGTAGCGGCCACCCACCCAGTCCCAGAAGCCGAAGGCGTTCTCCGGGTCGATGCCGAACGCGGCGACCTTGTCGAGCGCGGTCGAGACGGCCACGAAGTGCTTCGCGACCGCGTTCGACTTCTCGTCGTCGGAGGCGTCGCTCAGCCCGAGCTTCTCCCAGAGCCACTGACGCGCGAGGCGGGCGTTCGTCAGGGTCTCGAGGGTGCCGAAGGTCTTCGACGCGACGATGAAGAGCGTGGTCTCGGGGTCGAGGTCCGCCGTCTTCTCGTAGATGTCAGCGGGGTCGATGTTCGAGACGAAGCGCGCCTCGAGCCCGGCCTGCACGTACGGCTTGAGGGCCTCGTAGACCATGACCGGACCGAGGTCCGACCCACCGATGCCGATGTTCACCACGGTCTCGATGCGCTTGCCGGTGACACCGGTCCAGGCGCCGCTGCGCACCTGCTCCGCGAAGGCGTAGACCTTGTCGAGCGTGGCGTGCACGTCGGCATCGACGTCCTGGCCGTCGACGACGAGCGCCGGCGAGGCACCCTTCGGACGGCGGAGCGCGGTGTGCAGGACGGCGCGGTCCTCGGTGGCGTTGATGTGCTCACCGGCGAGCATCGCCTGGAAGCGCTCGGCGACGCCGGTGTCCTTCGCGACCTGCAGCAGGTCCTGGAGGATCTCGTCGGTGACGAGGCCCTTCGACAGGTCCACGGTCAGGTCGGCGGCCTGGAACGTGTAGCGCTCGGCACGACCGGGGTCGGTGTCGAACCAGCCGCGCAGGTCCGGGGTGAAGTCGGCGGCGACGTGCGCCAGCTTCTTCCAGCCGTCGGTCGATGTGGGGTCGACGGGAGCGGATTCGGTCACTTGGGTCCTCCTGGGATCACCTTCAAGACGTACAAGCCCGCGGGTCACCGCAGCGCTGCGTCGCGGACCGCCTTCGAGCGTAGCGCCGTCCGGCCGGTGGTGCGCACCGCCGGACTGGAGGCACGGGGTGCGTTCGCTCCGCGCGTCACCCGAGCAGCGTGGCGAGTGCGTCCGCGACGGATCCGGTGGGTGCGTCACGCCAGGCGCGTCCGGCCCAGAGGTGCAGGTGCTGCGGATCGTGGGCGGCCGCGGCCGCGCTCCGGATCGGCTTCGTGAGGTGGTGCAGCGCCGGGTAGCCGAGTGGTGCGTCGGTGTGCGCGCGGACGAAGTCGTTCACGAGCGCCCGCGCCGGCCGGCCGGTGAACGCCCGGGTGAGCACGGTCTCCCGGAACGCCGGGTCGGCGAGCGCGCGACGGTGGGTGTCGCTCGTGCCGGCCTCCTCGGTGCGGAGCACGAACGTGCCGACGGCGGTGGCGCTCGCACCGGCGGCGAGCGCGGCGGCGACGTCGTCACGGGTGCCGATGCCGCCCGCGGCCACGACGGGCAGCGCGGTCGCGGCCACGACGGCCCGCACCAGCTCGGGCAACGGTCGGTCGGCGAGCACCCGCGCGGGGTCGAGCACCGCGGAGTGGCCGCCCGCGGCGATGCCCTGGACGACGAGGGCGTCGACACCGAGGTCCTCGGCCTGCCGCGCCTCGTCGGGGTCCGTCACCGACTGGACGGCGACCGTGCCACGCCGCCGGAACGCCTCCACGGTCGCAGTGTCGGGCAGCCCGAACGTGAACGACACGACGGGCACGGGGTCGTCGAGCAGCAGGGCGACCTTCTCGTGCCAGGCATCGTCGTCCTCGCGCTTGGCCACTGCGGTGGCGCCGGGCTCGTCCGCGAGGAGCGATCTGTAGTGGTCGTAGTCGGCATCACTGATCGGCACCGGGTTCGGCACGAAGAGGTTCACGCCGAACGCCGAGGTCCCGGCTGCCCGGACCGCGGCGATCTCGGCGGCGAGGGACTCCGCCGTCCCGTACCCGCCGGCCAGCTGCGCGAACGAACCCGCTCGCGCAGCGGCCGTGACCAGGGCCGGCGTGGTCGGGCCTCCGGCCATCGGCGCGACGTGGACGGACCCGACGGAACCGAGGACCCCTGGCAGCTGCACCATGTCCCCATCCTGCCCGTCAGGGGAGCGGCGTGAAGCGACGGAGCCGCAGGCTGTTCGTCACGACGAAGACCGACGAGAACGCCATCGCCGCGCCGGCGAGCACCGGGTTGAGCAGCCCCGCCATCGCGAGCGGGATCGCCGCCACGTTGTACGCGAACGCCCAGAACAGGTTCCCCTTGATGGTGCGCAGCGTGGCCCGGGACAACCGGATCGCCTCGGCCACGACCGTCAGGCGGCCGCTGACCACCGTGATGTCGCTCGCCGCGATCGCCGCGTCCGTGCCGGCACCCATCGCGATGCCGAGGTCGGCCGCGGCGAGGGCTGCGGCGTCGTTCACGCCGTCCCCGACCATCGCCACGCTCCGCCCCGCGGCCTGCAGCCGTCGCACGGTGTCGAGCTTCGAGGCCGGGGTGGCCCGGGCGTGCACCTCGTCGATGCCGACCGCGGACGCCACCGCACGGGCGGCTCCCTCGTTGTCGCCGGTGAGCAGGACGGGGCGCAGGCCGAGGTCGACGAAGCGACGCACCGCATCGGCGGCCTCGGGCTTGACGGTGTCGCCGACCACGACGACGCCGAGTGCGGATCCGTTGCGCGCGACGACCACCGCGGTGCCGCCCTCCGCCTCGGCAGCGTCGACGGCGTCCGACACCCCGGCGGGGACGGTGATCGACCACGCGTCGACGAGCCACCGGACCGTGCCGACGAGCACGACGTCGCCGTCCACGACTGCCTGGACGCCGGCACCGGGGGTCGCGGTGAACTGGTCGGCTCCGGACACGTCGAGACCACGCGCACGCGCCGCCTGGACGACCGCACGGGCGACGGGGTGCTCCGAACCGTCCTCCACGGCCGCCGCGAGCCGCAGCACGGTGTCGTCGTCGACGTCCGGCGTGCCGGTCACCGAGCGGAAGGTCATCGACCCGGTGGTGACGGTGCCGGTCTTGTCGAGGACGATCGTGTCGACGCCGCGGGTCTGCTCGAGCACCTGGGGCCCGCCGATCAGGATGCCGAGCTGCGAACCACGGCCGGTGCCGACCAGGAGCGCCGTCGGAGTCGCCAGACCGAGCGCACAGGGGCAGGCGATGATGAGCGTCGCGACGGCGGCGGTGAACGCAGCGGTCAGGGAACCGCCGAACACGAGCCAGCCGACGAAGGCCAGGACGGCGAGGCCGATGACGATCGGCACGAAGATCCCGGAGACCCGGTCGGCGAGGCGCTGGACCTCGGCCTTCCCGGTCTGGGCGTCCTCGATGAGCCGGCCCATGCGGGCGAGTTCGGTGTCGGCGCCGACGCGGGTGATCGTGACGACGAGCCGTCCGCCGACGTTGATCGTGGCGCCCGTCACGGCGTCGCCGGGGCGGACCTCGACGGGGACGGACTCGCCGGTGAGCATGCTGAGGTCGACGGCGGAGGAACCCTCGCGCACGGTGCCGTCGCTCGGGATCCGCTCCCCCGGGCGCACGACGACCACGTCGCCGACGACGAGCGAGGCAGCCGGCACGCGGGTCTCGATCGTCCCGCGCAGCACGGTGGCGTCCTTCGCCTCGAGTTCGAGCAGGGCACGGAGTGCGGCGCCGGACTGCTGCTTCGCGCGGGCCTCCATGTACCGCCCGGCGAGGATGAAGACCGTGACGGCGGAGGCCACCTCGAGGTACAGGTCGCTCGCCTCGGGGTCGGTCGCGAACCACGAGAACGTCATGTGCATGCCGGGCATCCCGGCGTCGCCGAGGAACAACGCGTACAGCGACCACCCGAACGCGGCGAGGACGCCGACGCTGACGAGGGTGTCCATCGTCGCAGCGCCGTGCCGGGCGTTCACCCACGCGGCGCGGTGGAACGGCAGCGCACCCCACACCGCGACGGGGGCGGCGAGCGCGAGGGCCAGCCACTGCCAGTTCGGGAACTGCAACACGGGCACCATCGACAGCACGACGACGGGCACCGCGAGGACCGCCGAGACGACCAAGCGCTGCCGGAGCGGCGCGGACGGGTCGTCCGGCGAGGACGGCGAGGACGATGCCGGCGGCGCGGGCACGGAGGCGCCGTACCCTGCCGACTCCACGGCGGCGATGAGGGCCCCGGTGTCCGAGGTGCCGGAGACGGTGGCCTTCTCGGTGGCGTAGTTCACCGTCGCGGTGACGCCGGGGAGCTTGCCGAGCTTCCGTTCGATGCGGTTCGCGCACGAGGCGCAGGTCATCCCCGTGATGTCGAGCTCGACGGCACCGTCGGTCATGACCGGACGACCTCGTACCCGGCCTCGGCCACGGCACCGCGGAGGGCGTCGGCGGGGACGGGGACACCCGACGTGACGGTGACCTCGGAGCGGCCTCCAGGCACGAGCTGCACGGTGACGCCGGACACCCCGTCGACCTCGTTGAGTTCCTCGGTGACGCTCATCACGCAGTGTTCGCACGTCATGCCCTCGACGAGCAGGAGTTCGGTGTTCACGGTGGTTCCCTTCTGGATGCGGATCGGGGTCAGGAGCGGACGAGCCGGGCGATCGCATCGCTGGCTTCGCGGACCTTCGCGTCGGCTGCGTCGCCGCCCTCGGCCACGGCTTCGGCGACGCAGTGCTTGAGGTGGTCCTCGAGCAGCGACAACGCGACGCGTTCGAGTGCGCGGTTCGCCGCGGAGATCTGGGTGAGGACGTCGATGCAGTAGGTCTCGTCCTCGACCATGCGGGCGATGCCGCGCACCTGTCCCTCGGCACGACGGAGTCGCTTGAGCAGGTCGTCCTTGTCGCCGATGTAGCCGACGTGTTCGTGCATGCTGGCCTCCGTCGAGTTCAATACGGTACCCCCCTAGGGTATTTCTTCGCACGAAATGCGCAACCGTGGGAGGATGCGCGCATGACCGAGGCGGCGACGAACGGCTTCCGCAGACTGCGGTTCACCGACGCCGACGGATCCGACTACTCCGCCATCTTCGAGGCCGAGTACCACGGCTCCGACTTCGCCTCGGAGACGTTCGCGACCGAGGACGCCCGGTACGAGTACACGGTGATCGGCGACGACGACCTGACGCTGCGGACCATGCGCGCCGAGGGTGGCCGACGCGGCGGGGTGATCGGCGCCCGGGACGACCACGTGGTGTTCTGGCTGACCAGGGGCCGGCTCGAGATGCACTTCGCCGACCGTTCCCGCGTGGTCGAACCCGGGAGCCCGTACATCGCTTCGGCGTCCGAGGCGTACCGCTTCGAGTCGACCGGGACCGTCTACAACGGCGTGCACGTCGCCGACCGGTTCCTCCGTGAGGTCGGTCGTGACCTCGGCTTCCGCCTGCCGGACGGCCCGCTGCTCTTCGACCAGCAGGACGAGGCCGTCGCCCGGCACGAGCCCCTCCGGCACCTCATCGGCGAGATCGGCCCGATGCTCGTCGACGACCGCGTGGTCGGTCGGATGCGCACGGCACTCAACCGGCGGCTGGCGATCGTCGTGCTCGACACGTTCCCGATCCGGAACCGCGGCACCGACGTGCCGGTCGCGAACCGGCTGCGCGACGCCGTGCGGTTCATCGAGGAGCACGCCGCCGAGCGGCCGTCGGTCCCCGAGATCGCCGCGGCGTGCGGGCTCAGCCAGCGCGGCCTGCAGGACGTCTTCGCACGGACGCTCGACTCCAGCCCGCACCGGTTCCTGCGGGACCACCGCCTCGACCGCGTCCGCCGCGAGCTCCTGCACGCCGACGGGGGCGACACCGTCGCCGTGATCGCCGAGCGCTGGGGCTTCACGAACCACGGCCGCCTCGCCGTCGCGTACCGCGACCGGTTCGGCGAGGACCCCGCCACGACGCTCCGGTCCGCGCGCGCCGCCCGGCCGGGCAGGGCATCGTGGCGGCTCCGACGGGCCGTCGCGTTCATCGAGGAACACCTCGACGAGGACCTGACCCTGCAGGCGATCGCCGACGCTGCAGGCGTGCGTCCGAGACGCCTCCAGCAGCTCTTCCTGGAGGAACGGGGCGAGTCCCCGATGGCGGCCGTGCGGTCGATCCGTGGTGCGTCCACACGCAACGCAGCAGACGGTTCCGGCGACCGCGGCTGACGCAGCCACCCTCCGGGGTACGGAAACACTGGCATCGGTCGGTGTCTCTGGAAAGTTCCTGAATCCGGATGACCGGGTGTGACGAACGTCAGGTGAGCCCCGTCTCATCCGTGAACAGCAACCGCTGGGAACGCCCGGCGGGACAACGGAAGGAACGAACATGGCTGACACCACGACCACCACCCCGGCCGCCACCGCGACCCGCGCGACGACCAACAACACCTCGACCGGCGGCGTCACCGGCAAGACCGTCATCGACGACACCGTCGTGTCGAAGGTCGCCGGCATCGCCGCACGCGAGGTCAACGGCGTGCACTCGCTCGGTGGCGGTGCAGCCCGTGCGATCGGTGCGCTCCGCGACGCGATCGGCCAGCGCGACTTCGGTCAGGGCGTCAAGGTCGAGGTCGGCGAGAAGCAGGTCGCCGCGGACATCGTCATCGTCGCCGAGTACCCGGTGTCGCTCCAGCAGGTCGCCGACGGCGTCCGCAGCAGCGTCGCACGTGCCCTCGAGCAGATCGTCGGCATGGAGGTCGCCGAGGTCAACGTGACCGTCCAGGACGTCTTCATCCCGGGCGACGACGACGACAAGGACGACGAGAAGAAGGAAGCGCGAGTCGCATGAGCAACACACTGATCGGCGCCCTCATCGGCGCAGTCCTCGCCGTCGTCGCACTGCAGTTCGGCTTCTGGGGCTTCGTCCTGGTCATCGTCTTCGGTGCGATCGGGGCCCTCGTGGCCGCGCTCGCCACCGGCAAGATCGACCGCGGTGCCCTGACCGACGTGCTGACCGGGCGCCGGAGCTCCCGGTGAACGCCGGCCCGGACGTCCCGGGCCGCGTCGAGATCACTGCTCGCGCGCTGACCTCGCTGGCGCGGGCCGTCGCAGCCGAAGGGCTCGGCGCCCCCGCCAAGCGGGTGCGGGTCGGACTCGGCGACGCCGCGGGGGCGATCTCCCTCGACATCACCGGCCCGATCGCCGCGCACGACGACCTCGTCGCCCACGCGGGACAGGTCGCCGACACGGTCAAGGTCCGCGTCAGCGAACTCACCGGCCGCCGCGTCGGCAGCGCCCACATCGAACTGACGGGGATCGTGCGCGAGCGCGAGACCCGGATCCGCTAGGAGGCCATCATGAGCAACGGTTCCGTCGAACGACGCATCCGCCGTCGGAGCGTGCACCGCTCCCGCTCGACCGCAGTGGCGGTGTCGCTCGTGGTGCTCGCCCTGGTGGCCGCCTGGATCGGCACCGAATCGGTCCTGCGAGCGATCGGGCGGCCTCCGCTCCTCGCCGACCCGCAGACCGCGGTCGACGCCGCACTCCGGCCGGACGCCGCGTTCGTCACGATCGCCGAGGTCATCGCCGTCGTGCTCGTGGTCGTCGGCGTCGTCCTCGTCGTCCTGGCCCTCAAGCCCGGTCGGCAGCACCGCTCGGTCGTCCAGCACGACCGCGGGGCCGTGATCATCGACACCCGCATCGTCGCCTCCACCGCGGCCAACGCAGCCGGATCGGCAGCGGGTGTCCCGGAGGGCAACGCCTCGGCGACCGCCCGTGGCCGCCGGACCGACGTCCGCGTGGTCCCCGTCACGGGTGTCCCCGTCGACGAGGACGTCGTCCGTAACGCCGTCCGCGCGCGCCTCAGCGGGCTCGACGAACGCTTCGGCCAGCGCGTCCGCGTCCGGGTCGAGGAGAAGGGAACCCTCGCATGACCAAGAGCAACCGGACCCTCAACCGGATCATCCTCTTCGTCCTCGGACTCGTCGCGATCGTGGTCGGCCTCGTCATCGGCGCGGGCGTCCTGCCCGCCGTCCGTGACGCCATCGGCCCCTACGTCGACATCCCCCGGAGCCTCGACGTCCCCGTGTCGTCGCTGTGGATCGTCGCCGGCGTCTGCCTCGTCGTCATCGTGCTCGCCCTCGTGTGGGCGACCACCCGCGGTGGGGGCGGCACGTCCGTCGCCGTCCGGGAGCGCACGGGCGACGATGCCGTGACCGTGAACGTCGCCCTCGTCCGTGACGTCGTCGAGCACGAGCTCGCCGGTGTCCGTGACGTCGTCGGCTCCCGGGTCGACACCTACCTCGTCCGTCGGCAGCGTGCCGCACGGATCCGGGTCGCGGTTCGCCGCGGTGGTGACGCCGTCACCGTCCTCGATGCCGTCGACCGTGCCGTCTCCGTGCTCGACCGGACCCTCGGTCGGCAGGTGCCCGTCCTGGTGCACCTGACCGGCGGAACCCGTTCGGCGCTCGCGAAGCCGACCCGCGTCCGCTGACAGCCGTCAGCCGGACGCGACCCCGGGCCTCCCGGCCCACCACCGCACCATCCACCGGGCGCACGCCCGACTGACGAAAGGACCCGTCATGGGACTCGACGACAAGATCAAGAACGCTGCTCAGGACCTCGCCGGGAAGGCGAAGGAGGCCGTCGGCAAGGCGACCGGTGACGACCAGAAGGTCGCCGAGGGCAAGACCGACCAGGCCTCCGCGAGCGTCAAGCAGACCGGCGAGGACGTCAAGGACGTCTTCAAGAAGTAAGACCCTCGAACCGTGTCGGGGCACCCGCGAGTCGGGTGCCCCGATGCGTTCCGGCGGAACCGAACGAGGAGGAACCATGCAGCACGACCCGAACGCGCACACGCAGGTCACCGAGGTGACCCTGCCCGCGGAGCTCACGGAGCCGCTGCCCGACGACGCGAGCACCGTGACGATCGTCGCGCGGACCGCGGCGGAGACCGCTCTGGCCGTGCCCGGCGTGCACCACCTCGGCGGGATCGCCGCCCGAGCTGCCGACCAGCTGCGCAAGCAACTCGGCCGGAGCGCGGGCACCGCCGGGGTCCAGGTCGACGAGGACGACGGCGCGCTCGGCGTGCAGGTCTCCGTCATCGTCAGCTACCCGCACCCGGTGATCGCGGTCGCCGACGAGGTGCGCAAGCAGGTGTCCGCGGCCACCAGGCAGGTGTCGGACCTCCCGACCACCGTCGACGTCCGGGTGCTCGACGTGCACGGCCCGTTCGACGACGAGCCCTCGCCGCTCGGTCGTGCCGCCGAGGCGACGGGTGATGCCGTCAAGCAGGCGGCGACCGCCACGAGCGACGCGGTCAAGCAGGCCGCGAGCACCACCGGGGACGCCGTCAAGCAGGCCGCCGAGGCCACCAGCGACGCCACGAAGCGCGCCGCGACGGCCACCGCGGACGCGACGAAGCGCACCGCTGAGGCCACCGCGGACGTCACCCGTCAGGCGGCCGACGCCACGGCCGACGCTGCGAAGCGCGTGGTCGACGGCGCAGCCGAGACCACCGACCGGCTGGGCGACGCCGCCGCCGGGGCCCTCGCCCGGTCGTCCGAGCTCGCCGCCGACGCGGCGGAGTCCGCGAAGGACGCCGCCGCCGGCGCCCGGGACGCAGCCACGGCCGCGGTGCCGGCCGACCGTGCCGCGGCAGCAGCGGACGCTGCCGGCGACGCAGCGGACGCAGCGGAGGACGCTGCGGACGCCGCTGAGTCCGCAGCACGCTCGGCCGAAGCCGTCGAGCGGCAGGACCGACCGTGACGACCGCGTGGTCGGGCAACCGACGGACGAAGGTCCGTCGGCCCCGCCCGCGCGGCGTCTGGATCGCGGGCGGGATCGGCACCGTCCTGGTCGTCGGCACCGTGCTCGGCGTGTTCCTCCCCCTCGTCGGGTTCCTCGGTGGCGTGACGGCCACCACGGCGGGGCTCGTGCCGTTCCCGTTCCTCCGCGTCACCGTCGCCGCACTGCTCGGAGCAGTCGTCGTGCTCGCGCTCCTGCTCCTCGCGTTCACGCGTCGGCACACCACCACGGCTTCGATCGCCGTCGTGCTCGCGGTCCTGGTGAGCCTGGCGGTCACCGCCGTCCCGGTCGTCCTGGTCGCCGTGGGATCTGCGGACCGCGCGGGCGACGTCTGGCCCATCGTCACGGAGCTCTGGCAACGCTTCACCGGCTGATCCGCCGGACCACGTGCACCACCAACGAAGGAGTTCCACATGCGCAACCGCATCATCGTCATCGGGGCCGTCGTCCTCATCGGGTTCTGGTTCGGCTCCCGCGCCAACCGCCCGGTGATCAAGACCTCCAAGGCCGAGACCGCTCGTCGGATCTGGAACGACCCACGTGCTCGCAAGGGCCGCAAGAAGCTCGGCAAGAAGATCGCGAAGGCAGCCCGCAGCGGGCGCTGACGCCACGTGACGGACTGGAGGCGGGGGGGGCGGGGGGGGGGGGGGGCGCCCGGGGGCCCCCCCCCCCCCCCCCCGCCTCCAGTCCGCTACCCTCGCGACGTGAAACGTCTCTCGCCCGGCCAGCGCTGGGTCCTCGGTCTCGGCGCGTTCGCGCTGGTCTGCCTCGTCGTCGGGATCATCGGGCTCGTCGTCGGGCGCACGGACGACTCGGGTGTCATCTGGGGCAGCGTGCTCGGTGTCGTCGGCCTGCTGCACCTCGGCCTCACTGGGCTCGCGGGTGCGCTCGTGTGGACCGCGTCGCCGACCATCAGCCGTGAGCCGATCGAGCGACCCGTTGCCGGCACCGCGCACCGGGTGTTCTCGTACGGGACGCTCCGCCAGCCGCTCGTGCAGGAGTCGCTGTTCGGCGAGCACGTGCCGACCGAACCGGACGGACTGCCGGGGTGGCGACTCGACTGGGTGAGGATCACCGACCCGGACGTCATCCGGACGAGCGGGTCCGACCGGCACCCGATCCTCCGACGCGGTTCGTCGAGTGACGTCGTCGAGGGCTCGGTCCTGACGCTCGGGTACGAGTGGCACCTCCGCGCGGTCGACGACTACGAGGTCGCGGACTACCAGCGGATCGAGGTCCGCCTGGCCTCCGGCACGACGGCGTGGGTCTACGTGGCCGCCGAGGACGCCTGACCGTCGGCGCCTGTGGCCGAGACTCGGCCACCGGGGCGCGAGACTCGGGCTCGGCGACAGTTCTCGGGGCGGAGCGTCCGAGAACTGTCGCCCAGCGCGAAACTCGGGTCGCGGCGGCCTCAGCGCGCGGCCGCCGCCAAGCGCGCCAGGCCCTCGTCGATCGACACCGCGGGCGCCCACTGCAGGTCCTGCTGGGTCCGACGCTGGTCGAACCAGTGCGCCGTCGACATCTGCTCGGCGAGGAACCGCGTCATCGGCGGTTCGTCCTCCCCCGGACGCACACGCCACACGGCCTCGACGACCGACCCGGCGACCCGGGCGACCCCGGCGGGCACGTGCACCCGCGGCGCCGACACCCCGGACGCGGTGCAGATGCCGGCGAGCAGGTCGCCGACGGGGCGGGGTTCACCGTTCGTCACGACGTACGCGTTCCCGTGCACGTCGTCGTCGGTGGCGTGCTCCAGGGCCGCCACCATCGCGGACGCCGCGTTGTCGACGTAGAGCGTGTCGATGAGCGCTGCGCCGGAGTCGAGCAGCGGCAGCCGGCCCTTCCGCGCACGGTCGACGATCCGGCCGACGAGCTGCGTGTCGCCCGGCCCCCACACCAGGTGCGGGCGGACCGCGACGACCGCGAAGCCCGGGGCGTCCGCGCCGAGGGCGACGAGTTCCGCGGCGGCCTTCGTGCGGGCGTAGTCCCCACGGGCACGCGCGGGTTCGGCGGGCCCGGCACCGGCGCCCACGAGGGACGAACCGGTGTGCGCGACCGACGGCGAGGACACGAACACGAACCGGCTGACTTCCGCCGCACGGGCAGCGTCGACGAGCGTCCGGGTCCCGTCGACGTTCACGCGGGCGAAGTCGGCGGGGTCGCCGGCGAGGGAGACCTTCGCGGCGAGGTGGACGACGGCGTCTGTTCCTGCCACAGCACGGGCGACCGCGGCGCCGTCGGTCATCGTGCCGAGGACGTCGGAGACCCCGGACACTCCCGACGGACGGCGCTGGAACGTCCGGACCTCGTGCCCGGCGTCCCGCACGGCGGCAGCGGTCGCCCGGCCGAGGAACCCGCTGGCGCCGGTGACGAGGACCCTCACGGCCGGACCATCCGTCCGCCCGACAGCACCGAGGCCGCCCACCGGGACAACCGCGCCCGGTCGACCTTCGAGTTGTGTCGGATGTCGGTCGGCAGCACGGGCACGACGAGCACCGCGGCGAGCGGGATCCCGGCGGCTGCCCGCACGGCTCCCGCCAACGCGGGCGAAGCGAGCGCGGGTCGTCGTGCGGCGCCACCACCGGTCGTCTCCACGACGGCGACGGCCTGCTGCGTCCCGCTCGGGCCGATGCCCGCGAGCCCCGCACGACCGACACCGTCGACGCGTTCGATGCGCTGCTCGGGACCGACCGGCGTCACGACACCGTCCGGCGTGGTGAGCACGTGCTGCAGACGACCCTCGACCCAGAGCCGCCCGGAGTCGTCCAGGTGCCCGACGTCGCCGGTGCGGTGCCCGCGAGGGTCCTCCACGCCGAGTCGGGAGACCCGGTTCTGCCGCCAGAGGCGGTCGTAGCGCTCCCGGACGTGCGGCGCGGCCACGACGATCTCGCCGGTGACGCCCGGTACGTCCGTCAGCGCACCGGTCGGCTCCCCGGAACCGTCGAGCGGTGCGATCCGCACGCGGACGTTCGCGGCCGGGACCCCGACGCAGATGCCCTCCTGGTCCGAGGCGCCGGCGGCCCGCACGCCGTCCAGGTCGACGTCGGTCATGAGCAGCCCCTCGGTCATGCCGTAGGGGGTGTGCGCGCTCGCGTTCGGCATGAGCGCCGTCGCCGCGGTCAGCAGCGCGGCCGACACGGGAGCGCCGGCCGACAGGAACAGCCGCACCCGACCGAGCGCAGCACGATCGGCCTCGGTGAGCGCGGACGCGGTGGCGACGACGTTCGCCAGTGCAGCGGGCGACAGGAACACGACCGTCGCGTCGGCTGCGGCCACGGACGCCGCCACGGCCGTCGCCGTGAGGGTCCGCGGTGCGGTGACGTCCATGTCGGGTGCGACCGAACGGGCGCCGAGCGCGGGGCCGAGCAGGGCGAACGGCGCGAACCCGGCGACGAGTCCGGTGCCGACACCGATGTCGTACTGGGTGGCAAGGGCGTCGCGGACGGCGCCGAGCTGCCCGTGCGTGTACACGACGCCCTTCGCCGGACCGGTCGACCCCGACGTGAAGAGCACGGCGGCGGGCGCGTCGGACGACGGGGCCTCGGGCAGGGCGGAACCGTGCGCGAGGCGCCGGGCACCGCGACGGGCGACGTCGACGAGCGTGTGCTCCACCCGCAGAGCACGACGCGCGGGCGCGGGCAGCGCCACGGTCGCGATGCGTCGACCCGGCCAGCCGAGCGCACGGGCAGCACCGAGACCCGGCAGCGCACCGATGATCCAGTCGGGTCGGGCACCGCGGACGGCACGGGTCAGCCCGCGCAGGCCGAGCCCGGCATCGGCCACGACGACGACCGCGCCGATCCGCACGCACGCGTACAGGACGGCGGTCAGGTCGGCACCGGGCGTCACGAGCAACGAGACGCGATCACCCGGACGGACACCGAGGTCGACGAGTCCCGCCGCGATCTCCTCCACCCGTCGGGCGAGCAGTCGCCACGACACGGTGCGGGGTCCGCCGGCGGCGGCCATCTCGACGAGCGCGGCCTCGTCGCTGTGGCGCAGGTCGTCGAGTGCCGCCCAGAGCGGGCGGCTCGCGTCGGCGCTGTGGTCGCTGTCGTCGGACTGGAGGCGCTGCTCGGCTCCGGCGGGCGCGTGGCCGTCCGGCAGGTGGTCGCCGAGCCAGTCGAACACCGTCCCGGCGACGTCGGCGTCGTCCGGCAGCAGGTGCCCGGCGCCCTCGAAGCGGTGGACGTCGGCCTGCGGCAGGCGCTCCGCGAGGTCGTCGAGGTACCGCTCGAGGAACACCGGATCGCGCGGCCCCCACATCAGCAGCGCGGGGACCTCGAGCGCCGCGACCCCCGCGGCGATCCGGTCGAGCGCGGGTGCACTCGGGTGTGCCGCGTCGACGGGGATGTCCGCCACGAAGCCACCGACACCACCACGGCGGGCAGCACCGCGGTACGGCGCCCGGTACGCGTCGGCGACAGGACGGTCGAGCCGCGGGTGCGCGATCGCGAGCGTCGTCTCGAGGAACGCCGGCGTCACGACGGTCGCCCGGCCGAGCAGCTGGGGGCGGAGAGCGAGGCGCAAGGGCGCGGGGATCGGGGCGTCGTCCGGCTGGTGCACGGCGGTGTTGCACGTCGTGACGCCCACCACGAGGTCCGGGTGGTCGACCGCCCACCCGAGCGACACCACGCCGCCCCAGTCGTGGCCGAGGGTGACGACGGGCCCGGTCAGTCCGAGTTCCTCGGTCAGGGCGCCCAGGTCGGCGACGCGCTGCGGCAGCCCCCGCTGGACCCCGGTGCGCTCCGAGAAGCCCATGTCGAGCTGGTCGACCGCGACCACGCGCCAGGCGGGACCGCCGGCGGCAGCGACCTCGAGCGAGGTGCGGAGCACCGACCGCCACAGGTACGACCAGGTCGGGTTGCCGTGCACGCACAGCAGCGTCCCGACCGGTTCCGCGCCGAGTGCGGCCAGGGAGCCGGCCGTGTCGAGGAGGTGCCAGGTGCGCGCGGCGCGATCCGTGCCTCCAGGACGGTCTCCGGACCACTCGGGCACCGTGATCAGACGCGACCAGGCGGGGTCGAGCCCGGGCAGGGAGGGCGGCTGCGTCGCCGGAGCGGTGCTCGCGGCGACGCGGGGCAGCCCGGCTGTCACCAGCGGAGTTCCATCATCGCCGTGTTGATGCCGGAGCCGACGCCGCCGAGGAAGACGCGGTCACCGGGGCGGATCGACCCGCGGGCGACCTCGTCGGCGAGGGTGATCGGGATCGACGCCGGGCCGACGTTGCCGAACCGCTCGTACGTCGTGGGGACCTTGTCACGCGGGACGCCGATGGCCTCGACGAAGGCGTTCGTGTGCACGTCGGAGACCTGGTGCAGCACGTACCGGTCCATGTCGGCCCAGTCGAAGTGCGCACGGGCCTCGTTCCAGGCGGCGACCACGAGTTCCATGCCGCCCTTGAGCAGCATCTTGGCGTCCGTGAACATGCCGTCGACGCTGCCGACGCACAGGTCGTACCACTGGGTCGCCGCACGGGTGACGCCGCCGACGATCCGGTGTCCGCCCGGGTGCGCGTCCGCCGGGCCGAGCACGGCCGCGGCAGCGCCGGAGCCGAGCGTCAGGCTGGCGAACTCGCTCATGAAGTCCTTGCGGTTCCGGCCGCCCTGGTTCAGGCGCTCGATCGTGTTGAGCTGTACCTGGTCGGCGTCCTCGCCGTCCACCACGAGCGCGTACTTGATCTGCCCGGAGTCGATCATGCCCGCGGCGACGCTCATCGCGTTGACGAACCCGAGGCACGCGTTCGCGATGTCGAAGTTGATCGCCGACGACGGCAGACCGAGCCCGTGGTGCAGGCGCACGGCGACGCTCGGCTCCAGGTGCGGGCGCGTCACCGACGTGTTGATGAGCAGGCCGACGTCCTCGGGGCGGATGCCCGCCTCGGCCATGGCGCGACGACCGGCGTCGATGGCGGCGTCCTGGAAGGACTGCCCCTCGCCCCAGTTGCGACGCTCCTTGACCCCGGCCACGCGTTCGAGCAGACCCATCGGCAGGCGCAGGCGGCGGAGCACGCCGCGGAGCTTCTCCTCGATGTCGGCCGAGGTGGTCACCCGCTCGGCCACGGTGGTCGCGACGGAGAGCAGCGCGACGTTGTCGTGCTTGGCCGTGGCGTTGCCGGGCCGTTCCGTTTCGCTGCTCGTCGCCTGGTCGACCGGCCGTTCCGTCATGATCGTCACCGACACATACTTCCGCATCCGTCCTGGGTACGCGATCCGGATGCGCTGTACGGCGGGTTCACGCCTCGGTCTGGCGGGGTTCCTTCGGCAGTTTCCGGAGCTTGGCGCGACGCTTCCGGCGCTCCGGGATCATCGACCGCATCTCCTCGAGCTTGCCGAAGCACAGCAGCCGGTCGCCCGGTTCCAGGGCGACGCCGCTCCGCGGGTTCGGGATGACGCCGGAGCCCCGGTGCAGCGTCAAGACGGTGATGTCCCGGTCCCAGAGACCCGACTCCTTGATCGTCTTGCCCACGAGGTCCGCGTTGGTGTGCACGAGCAGCTCGGCGACGCCGTACCCGGTCGACACCGACAGGCGCTGCCGGACGTCGATCTCCGGGAACGCGACCTGGTTCGCGATGAAGTCGATGATCGCGCCGGCGATGTCGAGGCCCGTGGCGCGCTCGATGCCCTCCAGGCCCGGCGACGAGTTGACCTCCATCACGAGGGGTCCCTCGTTGCCCTCGAGCATGTCGACGCCGGCGACCCGCAGGCCCATGATCTGCGCCGAACGGACGGCGGCCTCTTCGTACTCCGGCGTCAGCGTGACCTTCTCGACCGTCCCGCCGCGGTGCACGTTCGACCGGAACTCGTCGCCGGACGCACTCCGACGCATCGCCGCCACGACCCGGTCGCCGACGACGAGCGCTCGGATGTCCTTGCCGCGGCTCTCCGAGATGAAGCTCTGGATGAGGACGTTCTGCTTCGTCGAGTGCAGCGTCTCGACGATCGACTCGGCGACCTTCGCCTCGGGGGCCAGGATCACGCCGATGCCCTGCGTGCCCTCGAGCAGCTTGATCACGACCGGTGCTCCACCGACCCGCTCGATCGCTCCGCGGACGTCGGCGCGGCCGTTCACGAACGTCGTCGCGGGCATGCCGATGTCGTGCCGGGACAGGATCTGGTTCGCCCGGAGCTTGTCGCGGGAGTTCGTGATGCCGTTCGCGGTGTTCGGCGTGTACACGTCCATCTGCTCGAACTGCCGCACCACGGCGGTGCCGTAGTAGGTGATCGAGTTGCCGATGCGCGGCAGGACGGCGTCGTAGTCGGAGAGCAGCTTGCCCCGGTACTGCAGGTCGGGGTCGTCCCCGGTCAGGTCGATGGCGAACCGCAGGGTGTTCAGCACCTTGACCTCGTGCCCGCGGTCGATCGCGGCGGCCCGCAGGCGCTCCGTCGAGTACGCGTGCGGGGCACGCGACAGGATGGCGAGTTTCATCGGGGGTGCTCCGCTGGGTGTTCGGTATCGACGGCGACGCTCCATCAAAGCATGCGGACGCCCGGTCCGAGCATGCGACAGGATGGGCACATGGCCCGAACACCGAAGTCCCCGAACGGCGGTCTCGTCGTCGCCGGGTGGCGGGAGTGGGCGGCGCTGCCGGACCTCGACATCCCCTGGATCAAGGTCAAGCTCGACACCGGCGCCCGCAGCTCGGCACTCCACGCGTTCGACCTCGAGGAACTCCCCGGCGACCGCGTCCGCTTCTCGGTGCACCCCTGGCAGGACACCGATGCCGACGCGGTCACGATCGAGTGTGACGTGCACGATCGACGCATCGTCCGGAGCTCGACCGGCCACACCCAGGAGCGGATCGTCGTCCTCACGAAGATGACCCTCGCCGGGCGTGTCTTCGACGCCGAGGTCACACTGAGCAACCGCGACCAGATGGGTTTCCGGATGCTCGTCGGACGCGAGGCCCTGCGGCAGGGCTTCCTCGTCGATCCCGCTCGGTCGTTCATGGCCGGTCGGGCGCCGAAGGAGATCCGCCGCCGCAACCGCGGGCGCGCCTGATGTCGGGCCACAGCGCCGAGGTCGCGCTCGCGCGGATCGTCGACGGCATCGACTCCGAGCACCTGAGTGCCTACGGCGTGAACGTGCGGATCGGCGACGACGAAGCCGAGCACCGGTGGCGGAGCGACGACCGGGTGAACGTGTACTCGGTGTCGAAGGGCGTGTGCGCGCTGGCGGTCGGCCTCGCGATCGACGAGGGGCTGCTCACGCTCGACACCCGTGTGCCCGAACTCCTGCCCGACGTCCCGCTCGGCGACGGGGTCGGGGCCGTCACCGTCCGGCACCTGCTCACGATGACCAGCGGCATCGACTTCGCGTGGTTCGGCGACGAGGTCGTCCCGTGGCCCGACCTGGCGGCCGAGATGCTCTCCCGTCGCACGGTCGAGCCCGGCGGGGTCTTCCAGTACAGCGACGCCTCGCCGTACGTGGCGATGCGCATGCTCGGCGCCGTCGTCGGGGACGTCCGCGACTGGCTCCTCCCCCGGCTCTTCGATCCGCTCGGCATCCACAACCCGCAGTGGCACCGGTGCCCGCTGGGCTGGATCGTCGGCGGCAGCGGCCTCGAACTCCGGACGTCGGAACTCGCCCGGATCGGCACACTGCTCCGCGATCGCGGGCGGTGGGGCGCGACGCAGATCGTGTCGGCAGAGTGGATCGACGGGATGCACGCGGACTGGGTCGAGACCGGCGGCGGAGCGCCGTTCGAGCGCTACGGGATCGCGGCGTGGGACGGTCCCGGAGGCACGTGGCGGCTCGACGGTCGGTACGGCCAGTACGTCGTTGTCGACCAGGCGCGCGATGCGGTCGTCACGATCACCGCGCACGAGGAGACGAGCGACCACCGGCTCGCCGAGCTCGCCGCCGACACGGTGCACGGCGCCCGCCGGACCGACTGAGCTCGTCCGCGCGCTGACCGTCCTGGTTCGCGGAACCCGGGAATCGTGAACCGGGACAGTCATCGACGAGACCGGGACGTGCCCTGGAGCGGACTGTCGACGGTCTGGAGGCGCGGTGCGGGCCCGCCACGCGCCTCCAGGCCGCCGTCGACGCGGGTCAGGACCGCAGGTGGCGCGCGAGGAAGTTGAGCTGCTGCGGCGCCGTGCGCCGCCAGTAGGCGGTCGTGTGGCCGCCCGGCTCGAACCCACCGGCCGGCGCGGTCGAGAAACCGTCGACGTACGTGCGGACCGCCGGCTCGAAGCCGTCGCCGGTGCCGCAGTCGACCCGGACCGCGATGCCGTCGAGCGAGCGCTGCCGCCCGAGGACGGTGTTCGCCCGGAAGTCCGCCGCGTCGTCGAACGCACCGCGGGCGGTGTCGCCCGCCGACGTCCAGAGCGCGGGGCTGATGGCGGAGACCGCGCGCACCCGCGCCGAGCCGAGCACGCCCGCGAGGTGGAGCGCGCCGTACCCACCCATCGAGTACCCGGTGAACGCCAGGCGCGCGGTGTCGAACCCGCGACGCGCGAGCAGCGGCAGGAACTCGTCGACGACCATCGCGGCGGGGTCGTCGCCGTCCGCACGCCGGTGCCAGTAGCGGTTGCCGCCGTCGACCGCGGCGATCGCGAAGGGTGCACCTCCGGCAGCCACGTGCGCGGCGAGGAACCGGTCGTACCCGAGGTGGGAGCCGAAGAAGTCCGCGTGGTCGTCGCCGTACCCGTGCAGGGCCACCGCGATCGGCAGGGGTCCGTCGGCCTCCGGCGCGGCGATCGTCCAGCCGACGGTCCTGCCCCTCCGCGCGGACGAGACGAACGATCCCGAGCTCGACGGGACGGGGGCGACGTCGGGGACGGTGCCGGCCGGGCCGTCGAGCCCGAGCACCCGGTACATCGTCGACCGGCCGGGCAGGAGACGCAGGTTCACCGCCTCGGCCGCGGCACCCGCGACCACCACGGCGGCACCGCCGACGACGAGGGACCGGCGGGTGATCCGGCCCGCGCGCGAGCCGGTCATGCGAGGGGCACCGTGCCGTCCGAGGTCACACGCTTCATCACGAGGGTCGAGGAGATCCGCTGCACACCAGGCAAGGTACCGAGCTCGGTGTCGTAGAACTCCTGGTAGGCGGCGAGGTCGCGTGTGAGGACGCGCAGGAGGTAGTCCGGGTCACCGAACAACCGCTGCGCCTCGACCACGTTCGGCATCGCGCGGACCCGCTCCTCGAATCCGCCGATCGTCTCGAGGTCGGTGCGGCCGAGGGTCGCGAAGACGATCGCCTCGAAGTGCAGCCCCACGGCCTCCGGTGAGACGACGGCGCGGTACCGCTCGATGGCGCCGGACTGCTCGAGCGCCTTCAACCGCCGGTGGCAGGACGACAGGCTCAGCCCGACCTCGGACGCCAGGTCGGTGGCACTCATCCGGCCGTCGTGCTGCAGCAGTGAGAGAATATCCCGGTCGAGTGCGTCCATGGCGGCGATCATTGCAGAAGAACCGGGTGTCGCGCGGAAGAACCGGAGCACATTCCGCCCGATTGTCCGTAGCGTCTCGGTCTGTGGACCTGACCCTCATGCTGCAGTTCTGGACGGTGGCGCTCCTGCTCGCACTGACACCCGGAGCCGACTGGGCGTACGCCATCGCGGCGGGACTCCAGCCGCGGTCCGTGGTGCCGTCGATCCTCGGCATGGTGAGCGGCTACGTGGTGGTCGTCGTGGTCGTGGCGCTCGGGATCGGCGCCCTGGTGACCGAGTACCCGGCGGCCCTCACGATCCTGACGGTGGCAGGTGCCGCGTACCTGCTGTACCTCGGCGTCAGCACGTTGGTCGCCCGGACCGGCACCGTGGTCGCGGCGAGCGATCGGCCGCTCGGGACGAGCGCGCGGTCGCGGTTCCTCCGTGGCGCCGGGGTGAGCGGCATCAACCCGAAGGGCGTGCTGCTGCTCCTCGCGCTCCTGCCGCAGTTCGTGTCACCCGGGGGCTGGCCGGCCCCGGTGCAGATGGGGGTGCTCGGCAGCCTGCACCTCATCGACTGCGCGGTGGTCTACCTGCTCGTCGCCCTGGCCGCACGGCGGATCCTCCGGTCGCGTCCGCGGGCGAGTGTCGTCGTGACGAAGGTGTCCGGCGTGCTGATGATGCTCATCGGCCTCGGACTGCTGGCCGAGCAGGTGCTCCCGCACCTCCGGTGATGAGGGCACCGGCGATCGACCGCGCCGTCCCGGTACCGAGGCCGGGGTCGCGCAGCCGCATCGCGAGGTACCCGGACACCACGAGCAGCAGCTGGTCGGCGAGCACCGCGGACCGATCCCCGACCACGGGTGCCGCGAGTTCGGCCAGTCGGCGATGCAGGGTCCCGGTCTCCAGGTCGAGCACCGTGCGCACGTCCTCCGGGGCGTCGACGTACTCGGCCGCCGTCCCGAGGAACGCACACCACCGCGACCCCGCGGCGGTCGACCGGTAGGCGTCGAGGGCGTCGAACACGGCGAGCAACCGACCCCGGTCGTCCCGTGCCGCGTCGATGGTCCGGTCCCACGTGGCGAGCCAGTCGTCGTGCCGCCGTCCGAGTGCCGCTGCGACGAGGGACTCCTTGCTCGCGTACCCGCGGTAGAGCGTGGCGCTGGAGATCCCCGCACGCTCGAGCACGGCGTCGATGGGCGTCGCCGCGATGCCACGGGTGAAGAAGAGTTCCTCGGCGGCGTCGAGGAGCTTCTGCTCGGTTCCTGGACGCATCACCATGAGAGCACCCTAGGCTCTCAAAAGTGAAACGATCGTTTTCGTTACGACAGCGAGTCTTCCTGGTTAGCGGGCTCGGACTCATCGCCGCGACCTACGGCCTCGTCCGGCTGGCGTACGGGCTGTTCCTGCCCGACGTGCAGCGCGACCTCGGGCTCTCCTCCGGTGCCGCCGGGTGGATCTCCTCCGGTGCGTCGGTGCTCTACTGCGTCGGCGCGCTCGTCGGGTTCCTGCTCGCCGCACGGGTGCCGCGGGTCCTCGTGCTCGCTGCCGCGATCGTGGCCGGAGCGGGCGCGCTCGGGATGGCGACCGCTCCGGACTCGACGGTGTTCGGGGTGTCTTCGGTGATCGGGTCCGCGGGGGCGGGGCTCGCCTCGCCCGCACTCGTGCGGCTCGTCGCCCAACAGGTGCCGGAGGTCGTGCAGGGACGGGCGCAGTCGATCGTCAACGCTGGTACCGGGCCCGGCCTGGTGGGTGCGGGAGTGCTCGCGCTCGTGCTCCTGCCGAACTGGCGTGCGGCCTGGGCGGTCTCAGGGGTGTTCGCGTTGGTGGTCGGCGGCGTCCTGCTCGCGGCGAGCCGCGGTGACCGTGGCGGCGGCGGACGTACGCAGCCCGCCGCGCCCGCACGACACCCGGACCGCGCGTGGGTCCTCGCGCACCGCGGGGTGATCGCCCTTGCCCTGCTGTTCGGCGCAGGTTCGGCGGTCGTGTGGACCTACGGTCGCTCGGCCCTCGTCGACGCCGGTGCCCCGGTCGCGGCCTCCGTCTCGGCGTGGATCGCGCTCGGCATCGGCGGCGCAGCCGTGGTGCTGACAGCGAGGTGGACGAGCCGTCTCCGTGCGGCGACGACCTGGACGGCGACGACCGGTGCCGTGGCGGTGACCGTCGTCGTCCTCGGCGTCTGGCCGCAGTCGACCGTGGCCGCACTGCTGGCGTGCGCGGTGTTCGGCTGGGGCTACACGGCGGCGACCGGGGCGCTCATCACGTGGACGACCGAGATCGACCCCGACCGGGCGGCGGCGGGTACCTCGGTGCTCTTCGTGGCGCTCGTGCTCGGCCAGGCCGCGGGCTCGGCCCTCGCAGGTGCCCTCGTCGGATCCGTCGGCACGGTCATGGCGTTCGTCGCCGGGGCCGTGGTGACCGCGGTCGGCGCAGCCCTCGGGCCGGTCGTCAGAGGAGCGGCCGCAGCTCGATCTTCCGGTTGCACGCCACCGACGCCTCGTTCGCGACGCGCAGGGCGGTCTCGGCGTCCGGCAGCTCCATGACCCAGAACCCGGCGACGAACTCCGCGGGGTCGCCGAGCAGCCCCGGCGTCGCGGTCGCTCCGCCATCGCGGGCGTCGACCACGACGGCGTCGGCGGGCGCGGACACCCCGGCGGCGATGACGACCGCGTCCCCGAGGCGCTGGTTGAGCGCGTCGACCGCGTCCATCTCGGCCTGGGACGCGGACTCGGTCCGACCGGCGGCCTCGGCCTGCCCGTCGTCGATGACGTTGACGAGGAACTGCATGGTGTCTCCCCTGCTCCGTTGGCGGGAGGCTACTCCTGCGGTAGCGTGACGGCGAACACCCGATCCCGACGACAGCGGAGTCATGGCAACGAAGCGCTGAGCCGGCACCAGAGCCGGCTCCCCCTCCACGCGGACCACCCGTCCGCGCGCTTCCTGTACGCCCGCGCGGCACCGACGCCGTGCGACGACACCGAGGGTCTCCCGTGTTCTCCATCCGCGCCCGTTTCCGGGCTTCGTTCTCCACGCTCGCCGAGCACCGCTTCGTCACGTTCGCGGTCCTCGTCGACACCATCGGCGCCGGCCTCACGCTGCCGCTGACGATCGTCTACTTCACCCTGACGACCGACCTCTCGCTGGCGCTGATCGGCGTGCTGTCGACCGCTGCGTCGCTGCTCGCGCTGCCGATCGGGCTGCTCGGCGGGGTGGTCACCGACCGGTTCGGCGCGAAGGCGTCGATGATCACCAACAACCTGTTGTCCGCAGCCGGGTTCACGCTGTACCTCGTGGCGCACGACCCGGTCGTGGTGTTCGCGGCGATCTTCCTCGCGAACGCGTCCGAACGGCTCTACTGGACGTCGTGGACGGCGTACGTCCACGACCTGTCCGACGGCCGGCCGTTCGAGCGGTGGTTCGCCTTCCTCGAGGCCACGAAGGCCGCAGCCCTCGGCGCAGGCGCGATCGTCGCCGCCGTGACGCTCGCAGGCGGCGGCCACGACGGGCTGCGCTGGCTCGTGGTCGCGAACGTCGTGACGAGCGTCGCCGCAGCAGTCGTGTTCGCCTCGCAGCGCACCGGCGGCACCCGGTCGACCGCACCGCAGCCGCGGGACCTCGACGACGTCCGGACCGGGTCGCTCCGCGAGTTCGCCGCCGACCGCTCGATGCGGCTGATCACGCTCGGGCAGTTCCTGATCGGGCCGGCGATGGTGCTGCCGAACGTCGCGCTCAGCGTGCTGTTCGTCGAGCGGTGGCACATGCCCGCGGCCGTGGCTCCCGTGCAGTTCGCCGTCGCGACGGGGCTCGCCGCCTGCCTGCAGACCTCGGTGACGCGGTGGGTCGCCGGCTTCGACCGCGGGGTGCTCGTCGCGGTCGGGGCCGCGCTGACCGGACTCACCGCCGTGCCGCTCATCGTCCTGCCGCCACTGGAGGGGGGCGCCGCCTGGTCGTACGTGGTCCTCGTGGCGGTGCTGCTGGCCGTGGCGGACATGATCGCGTTGCCGGCCGCGAACGCCGTGATGGCCGAGGCGCCGCACCCCCGGATCCGTGGCCGAGCGATCGGCGTGTTCCAGACCGCGAGCTCGGTGGGCATGGCGCTGTTCCCGTCGTCACTCGCGTTGCTCGACACGGACGTGCCCTGGGTGCTCTGGCTGCTGACGGCCGTGGTGTTCGCGGCGGCGGCCTGGGTGTGGCGGGCCGCGGTGGCGAGCCTGCCGGCCCGGGTGCGCATCGCGACGGCGGCGGACGCCGACGGCTGACGCCAGCACTGGCGCTGGACTGGAGGCGGGGGGGGGGGGGGGGGGGGGGGGCGGCGCCCCCCCCCCCCCCCGCCCCCCCGCGCCTCCAGTCCGGCAGCCCCACCCGCTAGCGTGGTCCGCATGGGGACGGCGACGGAGTGGACGCGACTGCCCGTGGGGCGCCGCGAGCTCCGCCAGGACGCGGTCCTCGCGCTCGTCCTCGGTGCCGGCCTGGCGATCACGACGACGCTCTACACCGCCGCGGGCACCTACGGCGACGACCAGGCCGCGTGGTGGGTCTCCGCGCTGATGATCGTCGCGAACGCCGCGCCGATCGCGTTCCGCCGGCGCTGGCCGATGAGCATGGCCGTCGTCTCGGCACTGGCCTTCGCGGCCTTGCAGCTCCTGCACGTGCCCGAGGTCTTCCTCGTCAACTTCACCCTGTTCATCGCGCTGTACACGGTCGGGGCGTGGTGCTCCGACCGTGTCCGGGCCGAGGCCGTCCGGTGGGTCGTGATCGGCGGCATGTTCGCCTGGCTCTTCATCGGGATCGCCTTCGGCTGGGCCGTCCCGAACGCACTGCCGAACGACGACGGCGGGCTGATCCCGCCCTACATCGCGTTCTCGCTGCTCAACATCCTGATCAACGTCATCTACTTCGGTGCCGCTTGGTACGCCGGCAACCGGGCGTGGGCCTCGGCCGTCGCGAAGCACGAGCTGGACGTCCGGACCGCCGAGCTCGCCGCCGAACGCGAGCGGAGCGCCGCGCAGGCCGTGACGCTGGAACGCGTCCGGATCGCCCGCGAACTGCACGACGTCGTCGCCCACCACGTCTCGCTGATGGGCGTGCAGGCCGGCGCCGCCCGACGGGTGATCGACCGCGACCCGGCGCAGGCCACCGCGTCGCTCGGCGTGGTCGAGGAGAGCGCGCGCACCGCCGTCGAGGAGCTCCGGCGGATGCTCGGCACCCTCCGCTCCCACGAGGACGACCCCGCGGGCGACGACCTCCGCGACGCTCCGAGCACCGAGGGCCTCGGCCGCATCGGCGAGCTCGCCGATGCCTCCCGCACGGCTGGCCACCCCACCGAGTACGTGGTCGTCGGCGACCCGCGAGAGGTCCCGCCGACCGTGTCCGCCGTGGCGTACCGGATCGCGCAGGAGGCCGTGACGAACGTCCTCAAGCACGCCGGACCGACCGCCCGGGCCGACGTCCGCGTGCGGTACCTCGCCGACTGCGTCGAGGTGGAGGTCACCGACGACGGGCACGGCGACCGCGCTCCGCGGAACACGGCGGGCAGCGGACTCGGCCACGTGGGGATGCGCGAACGCGTCGCCGCGGTGGGCGGACGGATCGAGATCGGGCCGCGCGCCCGGGGAGGTTACCTGGTGCGGGCATGGCTGCCGACGACCTGACGATCGTGCTCGCGGACGACCAGGACCTCGTCCGGGCCGGGTTCCGCGTCATCCTCGAGTCCGAGCCGGGGTTCCGTGTCGTCGGCGAGGCGGCGGACGGCGCCGAAGCCGTCGATGCCGTGCGACGACATCGACCGGACGTGGTCTGCCTCGACGTCCAGATGCCGAACGTCGACGGGCTCGAGGCAGCGCGGCGGATCGCGGCGCTCCCCGATCCGCCGGCGGTGCTCGTCCTGACGACGTTCGACCACGACGACGCCCTCTTCCAGGCGCTCGAGGCCGGGGCGAGCGGGTTCCTGCTGAAGAACGCCTCGCCCGAACGGCTGATCGACGCGGTCCGCACGGTGGCTGCCGGCGACGCGCTGCTCGCCCCGGACGTGACGCGGCGGGTGATCAGCCGGGCGACCGCGACCGCCCCGCCGACGAGCGCGGACGCCGTGCCCGCAGCCGACGCGGCGCTGGCCAGCGCCGGTCTCACCGAGCGCGAGACCGAGGTGCTCCGACTGCTCGCTCGGGGCCTGAGCAACGCCGAGATCGCCGCCGAGCTGTTCGTCGGGGACGCGACCGTGAAGACCCACGTGTCGAACGTGCTGCAGAAGCTCGGCCTGCGCGACCGCATCCAGGCCGTCGTCTGGGCGTTCGAGCACGGCGTGGCCGGCACCGCGGGCTGACCCGCGCGTCCCCCGCTCCCCCGTGCGGTGGAGTCGGCGCCGCCGATCGCGCCTCGGAAACCCGTCGCCAGCCGGAGGCACCGCCCCACCCCGGCGCAATAGCGTCGACGCAGGCGGTCCGAACCGCCGAGAGAGGGGAACGACATGCTCACCATCGACGGGGTGACCAAGCAGTACGGCGACCGCCGCGTGCTCGACGACGTCACGTTCACGGTCGGCGACGGACGCCTGACCGGGTTCGTCGGCGGCAACGGTGCCGGCAAGACCACCACGATGCGGATCCTGCTCGGCGTGCTGCAGGCCGACGCCGGCACCGTGTCGATCGACGGCGCGACGATCGGCCCGGCCGACCGTCGCCGGTTCGGCTACATGCCCGAGGAACGCGGGCTGTACCCGAAGATGCCCGTCTCCGAGCAGATCACCTACTTCGCCCGGCTGCACGGCGTCGACAAGCGCACCGCCGCGAGCCGCACCACCGACCTGCTCGACCGGCTCGGCCTGGCGCCGCACGCCGACGACGCCGTCGAGAAGCTCTCGCTCGGCAACCAGCAGCGCGTGCAGGTCGCGGCTGCGCTGGCCCACGACCCCGAGGTCCTCGTGCTCGACGAGCCGTTCTCCGGCCTCGACCCGATGGCCGTCGACGTCGTGCTCGCCGTGCTGCGCGAGGCAGCGGCCGGAGGCGTCCCGGTGCTCTTCTCGAGCCACCAGCTGGACGTCGTCGAGCGGCTGTGCGACGACGTCGTGGTGATCGCCGGCGGCACCATCCGAGCGGCCGGCCCCCAGGACGAGCTGCGCAAGCAGGCCGGTCCGCCGGCGTGGGAGCTCCTCGTGGAGGGCGACGTCGCCTGGCTCCGTGACGAACCGGGCGTCACCGTCCGCGAGTTCGACGGAGGCTACGCCGTCTTCGAAGCCGACGACCCCACCGCCCAACGGGTCCTGCAGCGCGCCGTCCAGCACGGCACCGTCGGGTCGTTCTCGCCGCGTGTCCCGCGGCTCAGCGAGGTCTTCCGGGAGGTCGTCCGATGAACGGCTCGTTCGTCCAGTCCGTGCGGCTCGTCGCCGCGCGCGAGATCCAGGCACGCGTCCGCAGCAAGGCGTTCGTCGTGTCGGCCTGCATCCTCATCCTGATGGTCGTCGCGTCGATCGTCGTCGGCGGCATCGTCGGCAAGGCGACCGCGGGCGACACCACCCCGGTCGCGGTCGTCGACGGCGTCAGTCTCCCCACGAGCAAGGGGCTCGACGTCACGGAGGCGCCGACCGCCGCCGCTGCCGAACGGCTCGTCGAGAACGGTGACGTCGACGCGGCGATCCTGCCCTCGGACGACCCGCTCGGCTACAAGGTCGTCGGACTCGACGACGCCCCGACCGACGTCGTGCAGGCGCTGAGCGTCTCACCCCGCATCGAGCTGCTCGACCCGAACGCGATCCCCGGCGGGCTCATCTACATCGTCGCGCTCGCGTTCGGGGTGGTGTACTTCGCCTCCGCCGTGACGTTCGGTCAGTCGATCGCGCAGAGCGTCGTCGAGGAGAAGTCCACCCGGGTGGTCGAGATCCTGATGGCCGCGATCCCGGCGCGGGCACTGCTCGCCGGCAAGGTCCTCGGCAACAGCGTCATGGCGTTCGCGCAGATCGTGGCGGTGGCGATCGCTGCGGCGGTGACGCTCGCGGTCACCGGGCAGGACAACATGTTCACCGTGCTCGGGCCGAGCATGCTGTGGTTCGTCGGCTTCTTCGCGATCGGGTTCGTGCTCATCGCCTCGCTGTTCGCAGCAGCCGCAGTGCTCGTCTCCCGCCAGGAGGACGTCGGCAGCGTCACCACCCCGGTGATGATGCTCGTGATGATCCCCTACATCCTGATCATCGTCGCCTACAACAACCCGACCATCCTCGGCGTCATGTCGTACGTGCCGTTCAGCGCGCCGATCGGCATGCCGATGCGGATCTTCCTCGGGACCGCCGAGTGGTGGGAGCCGATCCTGTCCCTCGTGATCGTGGCGGTCTCGGTGGTGCTGGTCGTGGTCATCGGGGCGCGGATCTACGAGAACGCGCTCCTGCGCACCGGCAGCCGGGTGAAGCTGGCGGAGGCGCTGCGCGGCTGACGCCCCGATCCGGGCCTCCCGTTCAGAGCAGCCCGAAGACCGCCTGCGCGCCGAGACTCGTCCCCGCCACGAGCACCCACAGCGCGATCCCGAGCAGCATCGGCCGGAAGCCCGCACGTCGGAGTGCGCCGAAGTCCGTCGAGACCCCGATCGCAGCCAGCGCGACCGTGATGAGGAACGTCGCCGCGGTGGAGAACCCCGGGGCCGCGGCGGCCGGCAGCACCCCGAGGGTGCGGAGCAGGACGACCACGAGGAACCCGATCAGGAACCACGGCACCAACCGGAGCACGCGGACGCCCCCGGCGCGACCCGACCCGTCGTCGGCGGCGAGCTGCTCGCGGGAAGCGCGCCGTGCCTCCAGTCCGGCCAACCCGATGACGATCGGGATGATCATGAGCGTCCGGACCAGCTTCACGACGACGGCGGTGTCGGTCGCCTGGCGACCGTAGACCGTCGCCGTGGCGACCACCGAGGACGTGTCGTTCACGGCAGTGCCGGCGAAGACGCCGAAGGCGTGCTGCGAGAGCCCCAGCGCGTGACCGACCAGGGGGAAGACGAAGACCGCGGCGATGTTGCAGAGGAAGATCGTGGACATCGCGTAGGCGACGTCGGCACTCACGGCACCGATCACGGGGGTGACGGCCGCGATCGCCGATGCCCCGCAGATGCCCGTCCCGACGCCGATGAGCGTGCGGAGCGCACTCGACACCCGCAGCAGCCGGCCGATCCCCCACGCCGCGACGAGGCACACCACGAGGGTCGTGAGCATGACCGGGAGGGTCTCCCCACCGATGCGCAGGACCTCGCCGATGGACAGCTGCGCACCGAGCAGGACGACGGCGAACTGCAGCACACGGCTCGACGCGAACTTCACGCCGGGCTGGAGCGCGTCGAGCCCGCCCTGTCGGCGGCG
This sequence comes from Curtobacterium sp. 1544, assembly GCF_040544915.1. NCBI lineage: Bacteria > Bacillati > Actinomycetota > Actinomycetes > Micrococcales > Microbacteriaceae > Curtobacterium > Curtobacterium sp. 1544. The sequence continues at coordinate 40,752 of NZ_JBEPKX010000007.1, read as the reverse complement.
TCGGACGAGCCAGCCGACGACCGCACCGATGACGACGGCGGGTACCGGGCCACCGACGACCGGGACATTCGTCCCGACGAGGGTGGCGACGAGTCCGATCGCGACGGCCAGCGCGATGCCGGGGACGACGGCAGCGGCGTCCGCACGCGTGAGGGGCATGCCCTCCAGCATGGCAGGGCGCCGGACGGCCGTCAGCCCACGGGCGGCGTCTGTCCGCTCATGTCAACGCGGCCCGTGCTGTCGTTCCACGTGAAGGTGGCGTTCGTCCGGCCGCTCGCGTCGGCGGTCGACTCGTCCGGCTCCGGGTAGTGGTAGGTCACCACGATCGTCGACGGATCGGTGCGGGCGACGTCGGGGACGAACCCGTACGCCTCCTTGGTCGCGGTGCCGAGGTACCGGCCCTGGTGGAACAGCAGGATCGCGACCGGGGAGCTGCCGGTCGCGAGGTCCAGGTTCACGACCGACCAGGACAGCGGCGCACAGGCGTCGTACCCGGAGTAGTCGGAGTTCGCGGGGTCCCACTTCGCGTCCTCGAGGCCGGTCGGCAACGGCAGATCCGCGATCGCCTGGGAGGCGGCCGCGGCGCCGCTCGACGGACCACAGGTCGGGGTCGCGGTCGGCGTCGGCGTGGGTGTCTCCGATGCTGTCGTCGGGGTGGCCGTCACGGTCCGGGTCGCGGTCGGTGTCGCTGCTCCCCCACCGCTGCAGCCGGTCAGGCCAGCGGCGAGCGCCGCGACGAACAGGAGTCCCCCGGTGGTCCTGGTGATGCGCATGGGTTCAGATTCCTCCTCGCGGTTCGCAGAGTTCACGGCGTATTCTTGGGTTCGGAAGCAACGACGATTCCGGCCATGCCTCGTCGTGCTCGCGTTCCCCGGACCCGACGAGACGAACTGCGACCAAGAGCCCCTCGTGTCTGAACACCTCATCGAGTACGTCGCCCGTGACCGAACGGGCATCACCGCCGTCGTGACGACCACCAGCGTCATCGACGTCGACACCGTGATCAAGAACATCCACGCCGGGCATGCCGGGTACTACGTCGCGGCCGACTCCTGGAAGCGCACCCCGGTCCGGAGCATGTCGTTCCTCGGCGGGGCGTACCTGTTCGCGAACTGGGACGGCTCGAAGCGGAACATGCTGCACGACCTCGCGTTCCGGGCGCCGACCCGCTCGATCGAGACGAAGCCCGTGGTGCGGCCGCGGCCGGGTGTGCCCCGGCTCCTCGCGGCGCTGTTCGGCCGCCGCCGGAGTCCGCGGCACTGACCCGCGTGGAGACCGTCGACGTCGTCGTGATCGGAGCCGGGGTCGCCGGGCTCACCGCCGCGAGACTGCTCGCCAGCGCCGACGGCGACGGCGACGGCGAACCCGCAGCCGGCCGCCGGGTCGTCGTGCTCGAGGCCCGCGATCGAGTCGGCGGTCGCGTCCACACCGACCGGACCGGCGGGCACGTCACCGACCTCGGCGCCTCGTGGATCCACGGCATCGACGGCAGCGCCGTCGCCGAGGCCGTCACGGCGTTCGGCATCCGCACCGTCGAGTTCACCGTCGGTGGGTACCAGGTGGACAGCCGACCGATCGCCTACCACGGGGCGGACGGACACCGGCTCGACGACGCCGCCACCCGACGGTTCGCCGCCGACGTGCACACGGTCGATGCCACCCTGGCCGACGTCGTGGCCGCATCGGGTCCGACCGACACCTACCGCGACGTCACCGAGCGTGCCATCGCCGCGCAGGTCTGGGACGCCGAACGGGCAGAGCGTGTCCGGGAGCACCTCGAGCACCGGAGCGAGGAACAGTACGGCGTCCCGAGCGACGAGCTCGCCGCGCACGGCCTCGACGACGACTCCATCGACGGCGACGAGGTGGTCTTCCCGGACGGCTACGACGCGCTGCCGACGCACCTGGCAGCGGGACTCGACGTGCGCCTCCGCCACGTCGTCCACAGCGTCCGCCACGGCGACGACGGCGTCGAGGTCACGACCGACCGCGGGACGTTCCACGCCGAGGCCGTCGTCGTCACGGTCCCGGTCGGGGTCCTGCAGTCCGACGACTTCGTGATCGAACCACCGCTGCCCGCACGGCACCGGCAGGCCCTCGAACGGCTGCGGATGAACGCGTTCGAGAAGGTCGTCCTGCGGTTCCCGGAGCAGTTCTGGGACGAGGACGTCTACGCGATCCGGCAGCTCGGTCCCGAGGGCCGCTGGTGGCACTCCTGGTACGACCTGACCCGGCTCGACGGTGTGCCGACGCTGCTCACCTTCGCTGCCGGGCCGGCAGCACGGGCGATCCGGGGCTGGAGCGAGGAGCAGGTCGCCGCCTCCGTGCTCGAGCAGCTGCGCCGGCTGTACGGCGATCGCGTCCCCGCTCCGAGCACGGTGCAGGTGACCGCGTGGCAGGACGACCCGTTCGCCCGGGGGTCGTACGCGCACATGCTCCCGGGGTCGACCACGGACGACCACGACGACCTGGGGGTGCCGATCGATGGCCGGCTGCACCTCGCGGGCGAGGCCACCTGGACCGACGACCCGGCGACGGTCGCGGGCGCGCTGTACTCCGGGCACCGCGCGGCGGAGCAGATCCTCGGGCGGGACGTGCCGATCGCTCGGCTCTGGTCCGGCGCCCTGAACGGCACCACCTGACGGACGGGAGGCGCGGGTCGGCCCCGCACCGCGCCTCCAGTCCGACGGTCGGTACCGTCTACAGCCGCAACGCCAGCGCGTTCGCGGTGAGGCCCGCGGCCGTGCCGCACAGCAGCACGGTGTCGCCCCGCGACAACCGCCCGTCGTCCAGACAGCGCGCGAGCGTGTACGGCACCGACGAGGACACCATGTTCCCGTACTCGGCGACCGCGTCCACGTACCCGCCTGACGGGATCCCGATCCGCCGCATCGCGATGCCCAGCGCACCACTGGCCTGGTGCGGGACCACGAGGTCGACGTCCTCGAGTCCGAGTCCCGCCTTCGCGAAGAACCGGTCGAAGAACCCCGGCAGGACCTTCAGCATCCCCATCAGTGCACGCCGCCCGTGCATGTCGAACCGGTAGTCGGCAGGGTCGCCGTCGGCGTAGTCCTGTGCCGGGTACCGGGACAGACCGCCCCGCAGTTCCGTGTCGTGCGCGTGCTCGGGCCAGGTCTGCTGCAGGCTCGCGAGGACGCCGGGTCCGTCATCGGCCGGTTCCACCCGGGTGAGGACGACCGCCGCGGCAGCGTCCGAGAACAGCTCGAAGGACTCCCGCTGCTCGGGGTCGAGGAACCGGGAGCCGACATCCCCCGACACGATCAGCACCCGCTCGTACTCGCCGTCGGCCAGGTACCGCGAGGCGACGTCGACCGCGGTGATGAAGCTCGTGCACGTGGAGTTCACGTCGAACGCGGCAGCGCGGGCACCCGGCGAGACCCGCTCCATGACGAGCGCAGCGGTGCACGGGATCGGCTGGACGCCGGCGGCGCACGCGGCGATGACGCAGTCGAGGTCGTCGGGGCTGATGCCCGCGTGCCGGATCGCCCGCTCGGCCGCCGTCGCGAGCATGTCGAGGTGCGAGACGTCGTCAGCGATCCGGTGCCGGGTGACCGTGCCCGACCTCGACGGGAACGTGACCGTCGTCTCGGGCAGGTACGTGCCCCATCCGCTGATCCGGCAGCTCCTCATGACGGTCCCCCTTCGTCGGTGCGCTGGTCTCGCAGCAGATCTGAGTCCACCGGGTGGTGGTCATGGCTGAACAGCAGTCGGACCCCGGTCCGTTCGGCGTCGAGCAGCAGCCGCGCGGTCTCGGCTTGCACCGTCGCATCGTGTGCGACGGCGCGCGGGATCGGGCGGATCCGTCCCTCGTGCCCGAGCAGGTCGCGTCCCCAGGCGGCGTCGCCGGCCAGCAGGACACGGCCCGCGACGAGCGCGCCGACGTGGCCGTCGGCGTGGCCGGGCAGGTCCACGAGTCGGTAGGTGCCGTCACCGAACAGGTCGGCGGTCCGGAGCCCCGTGGTCGCGTCGAGTCGGAAGGCCCGGTCGGGCACGGCCTGGAGGCGCGGCTCCAGCCCGGCGGGCAGCAGCGCCTTGAGCACGCCAGCACGCAGCGTCGGATCCGCCATGGTCCGTCGCATCGGCTCGGTCACGACGACGGTGGCGTGCGGGAACGCCGCGAGGCCGCCGATGTGGTCGGGGTGCAGGTGGGACAGGACGACGTGGGTGACGGTCGCGGCTCGCGCTCCGAGCTGCTCGCCGATGCTGGCGCCCGGAGGGACCGTCGGTGGCAGCAGGCGTCGGTACGCCCACCCGGCGGGGCCGGTGCGCCAGGGCAGCGGGGCGTAGCCCGTGTCGAACAGGACGCGGCGGTCGCCGTCCTCGTACAGGAAGACGTTCGCGGGGAAGACGCGCCGTTCCCGTGGGGCGCCGCGGAGGAGCTGGTGCACGCCGTGCGAGGTCGTGCCGCAGACGAAGGCGCGGAGGCTAGGCACGGTCGGCTCCGTCTGCTCGGGTTGTTGGGGTTGCTCCGCTCGCGTAGCTCGCCAGGCTCTCGTCGAGGGTGACCGTCGGCTCGTACCCGAGCACCTCGCGCGCCCGGGTGATGTCGAGGGTCTGCGAGTGCGTGATCGTCGACACGGTGTACCGCGTGACCGGTGGTTCGGGACGACCGGGGAGCACACCGCAGATCGCCTCGAGTGCCCCGGCGATGCCGTAGACGACACCCGCCGGCAGCCGTCGGTGCCGCAGCGGCAGGCCGAGACCGGTGAGGAGCTGGTCGAGCAGGTCGACGAACGGGCGCGGGTCGCCGTTCGTGATGTTGAAAGTGCGGTCGGCCGCTTCGGGCACCTCGGCCGCGAGCCGGACGGCGAGCGCCACGTTCTCGACCGCGGTCAGGTCGACGAGCCCCCGTCCGCCGTGCAGGAGCGGGACGCCGACACGTTCGTGCACGCGGAGCAGCCGTGGGACGAGTGCGGGGTCGCCCGGTCCGATGATGCCGCGCGGGCGCAGGACGACGACCTCGGGGCCGTTGCTGTGGTCGGTGCGGGCGCTGCGGCTGTTGTGGCCGCTTGCGGCACGGAGCAGCGCCTCGGCGTGCAGCTTCGAGCGGATGTAGTGGTTCATCGGACGGCTCGGGTCGACCTCGTGCTCCCGGATCACCAGGCGGTCGCGCGGTGCCGCGTAGATGCCGGGCGACGACACGTGCACGAACCGCCGGGCACCGACCCGACGGGCGTACTCGAACGCCCGCGCCGTCCCGGTGACGTTGGCGTGCTCGAACTCCGACCACCGTCCCCACGGCGAGGACAGCGCAGCACAGTGCACGACGACGTCGACGGGGAGGTCGAACCGGCCCAGGTCGTCGAGGTCACCGACGAAGGTCGCGCCCTCGGGCAGTGCAGCGGCTCGTCGACCGGCTGCCGTCACCGTGTAGCCGTGCGCCCGCAGGTCCCGGACGACGTGGCCGCCGAGGAACCCGCTGGCGCCCGTGACGAGCGCGCTCTCCCCCATCCCACCGATACTAGGTGCCGCCGGGCGGTGCCGTCGGCCGTGGCCGCCCGCTGCTCCCCTAGGCTCGGCCGTGTGCGGATCGCCCTCGTCACCGACTACTACCTGCCGACGCTCGGCGGGGTGCAGACCGCGGTCCGGGCCCTGGCCGAGAGCCTCCGAGCGGACGGACACGAAGCGATCGTCTTCTGCCCGCTGACCCGTCCGTCGGACGATCCGGGCGTCGTCGGGCTCCCGGTCTCGAGCGTGTTCCGGCCCGACGGGTACCCGTTCGCCTGGTCGCCGCGACGCCTGCGCGAGGTGCTCCGTCGCGAGTTCGCCGCACGCCGGATCGACGTCGTGCACACCCACTCCGAGATGTTCGCCGCCCTCGGAGCGATCCGCGCCGCGCACGACCTGGGCATCCCGATCGTGCACACGATGCACGGCCGGATCGACGTCTACACCCGGAACGTCCTGCCGCTCCCCGCCGTCACGACGGTCCTGCTCGCCGCGCTGCACGGCCGGCAGGTCAGCGCCGCCGGGATCCGCGTCGCCGGTGACACGCCCTACACGGCCACCCGCACGGCTCGGAGGATGTGGCGGGTGATGCTCGCGCAGTCCCGGGCGAGCGACCACGTGCTCGTGCCGTCCCACCACTTCGCGGCGAAGCTCGTCGAGCAGGGGGTCCGGACGCCCGTGACCGTGCTCACGAACGGCATCGAGTCGTCCGTGCTCGACGCGATCGGCGACGCCCCGATCCGCACCCTCCGATCCGACGAGCCGCTGCGGATCGTGTGGGTCGGGCGGCTCTCCCCCGAGAAGCGACCCGACGTCCTGGTCCGCGCGGCGCACGCGTTCCCGGACGGCGTGCACGTGGACGTCTACGGCGACGGGGTCGCGCGAGCGGCGATCACCCGCGCCGCCGCTGGGGCACCCGTCACGCTGCACGGCTCGGCTCCGCACCACGAGGTCCTCGCCGCCATGCGCTCAGCCCACCTGCTCGTCTCGAGCTCGTTCGACTTCGACAACCAGCCCATGGTGATGCTCGAGGCGATCGCCACCGGGCTCCCCGTGCTGTACTGCGACCCCGACCTCGCCGAGGTGGTCCCGGACGGCGGCGGCTTCTGCACGGCGACGCCCGACGCCGACGGCATCGCGACCGAGGTCCGGCGACTGCGGGACGATCCGGATGCGATCACCCGGGCGTCCGAGGTGATGGTCGCCGCACGGTCGCGGATCGAACAGCGCACCGACGCGGTCGTCGAGGTGTACCGATCCGTCGTGGCCCGCTGATCACGTCCCTCGTGCCAGGATGTCCTGGCAAGCACAACGAGGGGGACGACATGCTCGCAACGGACGTGGCCGCCAAGCGGTTCCAGCCGACGAAGTTCCGAGAGGGCTACGACCAGGGGGAGGTCGACGACTTCCTCGATCGGGTCCAAGCGGTCTTGGCCGGGTACGAGCAGAGTCGGCCGGTCGACACGCTCACCCCGGAGGACGTCGTCAACACCCGGTTCCGCCCCACTCGCTGGCGTGACGGGTACGACCAGGACCAGGTCGACGACTTCCTCGACGAGATCGTCGTCGCGCTCCGCCAGCACGCCACTCGCTGACCATGCCCATTGGCACGACGCAGCGCTGGCCCGTCGTCGTGACGGTGTTCGTCGCCGCGGTCGCGTTGACCGGCTGCGCAACGGCAGCACCCGGCGACGCACAGGGGACCCCGGGCCGCTCGATGACCGCGGAATCGGCGAACACCGAACAGCTGGACCTACTCGACGCACTGATGGCAGCGGCCCCCGCGTCCTGGGGTCCGGCGACGGTCAACCGTTTCCGGACCTGCAGCACCGCATCCGGCGAGGGCGGCATCCAGATCACCCGTGAGATCCGCGGGAGCGGGATCTCGGACGAGCGTGCCGCCGCCCGCGCGTTCCGGGACGAACTCACGGCGAACGGGTTCGACGCCGAGATCCGCCGCGGAACCGAAGTCGTCGGGACCGGACCCCTGGACCGCTTCGCCGCCTTCAACGCGGACGACGGAGCGTCGATCATCCAGGCGTACAGCGCCTGCTACCGGTTCGACCTGGAATCGAGTACCCCGACCGTGCCCGCGACCGCTGGCGGCTGAGTTCTCCACAGGACGTCGTCGCCCGACTTGCAGCGGGTACCCGGTTCCGTAGTATGTTGCGTACAAGGGGGCATCATGGGGAACGGGTGGAAGGTGGACATCGCCGGGTCGGAGGCGATCGTCCGAGATGCAGCGACGGCTGGGTCGTCGATGCAGAACGCAGCAGCGGACGTGGACACCGCGCTCCGGGACGTCGTCGCAGCGCTCGCGGGAACGGACGCCGCCGGCGCTGCCCAGGGGTTCCTCGGCGCGCGACAGGGTGACGCGACCACCGCTGTCGGTGCCGTCGAGAAGGCGATCACGGCCGCGACCGGCGCGATGAACGCGTTTGCCGAGGCAGACGCCGGGATGGCAGACCACGCCACCGCGAGTACGCCACGCGGCTTCGGGCGGACCGTCCAGTGAGTGCGACACTCATCGACGAGAGCGCGCTGCCGACCGTGACACCGACGGTCGCAGCGGTGAACGACAGTGCGACCGCCTTGCGGACCTCCACTGATGCGGTGCGCCAGGCTGCCCAGGCCGCACAGCGCTCGTGGAGCGGCATCGACGGCGTGCTCTCCTCGCCCGGCGCGACCGATGCCCTGTCCGACGCGATGAGCGCAGCCACCGGACCGGCCGATGGGCTCGCGACCGCAGCCGGCTCCGTGGCCACGGCGCTCGAGACCTTCGCCGACGACCTGACCACGATCCGCCGGACCCGCCGCTCACTACTGGCCGACATCGAAGAACTCCGCGCGCGCGTCGCGGCATCGGACAGCGACGACGCCGTCCCCGACGAGTACCGCGCCGCGAACGACGATCTGCACGCGCGGGCGAGTCGACTGCACACTCGTTGGCGGACGGCGCAGGACGACCTCGCCCAGGCGATCCGCGGACAGATCGGGGGCGCCCCGCGGCTGTTCCCGACGCTCGGTGGCAGCATGCTCGCTGCGCCGTTCGCCAGGATCGACTTCGGTGCGGCATCTCGTGCGTTCCGGGATGCCGGACGTCTCCCGCTGCTCGCGGGCCTCGCGGCGCAGGGGCCGGACGCGCTCCGGAAGTGGGCCGCAGACCACCCCGGGGAAGCGCAGCGGCTGCTCGACCACCCGCCGTCGACCGACGACGTCAAGGCGTGGTGGGCAGGCCTCGACGCGGACGACCGCACCGCGCTGGTGACCGGTCTGTCAACGGTGGTCGGGAACCTCGGGGGCGTGCTCTACGCCGACCGCGGTCGTGCGAACCAGCACACGCTCGACACCGAGCTCCCGAAGGCACAGGCGCGCTACCGGGAGCTCTCCGGCAAGGTGTTCCGGAACGACGAGCTGACGCCAGCCGATCGAGCCGAGTACGCGCGGCTGTCGGAGATCGTGGGGTCGCTCGAAGCCCTCGACAAGACGCTGCTGGCGGGCACTGCCTCGGCGCCGCGAACCATCGTCTCGCTGACGCTCGGACACCCGCCGCTCGCCGCGGTGGCCATCGGTGACCTCGACACGGCAACGAACGTGACGGTCAACGTCCCGGGGATGGGCAACACCGTCGCCGAGAGCATGCAGGGATGGGCGGGTGGCGCAGAAAACCTCTTGATGGAACAGAAGAACGCAGCAGCGCGCGCCAAGGCCGACCAGAACCTGGCTACTGTCGCGTGGATTGGTTACGACACTCCTGAGATGCCCCCGAGCGTCGATGTCCTCGGATCAGCGAAAGCGGAAGTCGGCGCTCGGAATCTCTCTGGATTCCTCGAGGGCGTCTCGGGCACGCGGGGCTGGAAGGACGGCAATCACCTGTCCGTCGTCGCGCACTCGTACGGCACGACGACTGCAACGCTTGCCGTCGCGAAGACGCCCGTCGCGAACCTCACCCTCCTCGCCTCCGCCGGTGTCGACATGCGGGTTCCGAACGTCCAGGCGGTCGACGTCCCTGCGGACCACGTGTGGGCTTCCCAAGCCTCGAAGGACTACGTCGCGAACATCGGTCGGGGCTCGGTCGAAGCACCTGGCCTGGGCTTCGGTGGCGACCAGCCGATCAACACGTGGAACCCGTTCACCGCCAACCGGTCGCACGTGATCGCACTGCCGAGCACCCACCCGCTCAACCCTGGCGACGGTGTGTGGGGTGCGCGGACGTTCTCCTCCGACACCCAGATGATCGACGGGAGGGTGTGGCACGGTTCCGACGGCCACGGCGCCACGCCAGCCACGGAGGCCGCCATCAAGGGTGAGTCCCGCAAGGATGAGGATCACGGGTACCTCGACGCCGGTACCACTCCGCTCAGGAACACCGCCTACACGAGCCTCGGGTACACACCCGAGGGCAAGGAGATTCGATGAGACTGCGCCGCTGCGGGCTCCTTGCGCTGGTGCCCGCCGTGCTCCTCTGCACGATGATCACCAGCTGCTCGAACCACAACTCGCCACCGGAGCAGGAGCCGTCCATGTCAACGACTGATTCAGCAGATGCGAAGCGGGTCTGGAGCGAAGCAAACACCCGGGCGGAGGTCACGCAGGCCGTCGTCCCGGGCAAGTGGTTGTCCTCGGACACCGCAGCCCGCGCTTGCAGTGGCGGCGTCCAGTGGGTCGTCAACCGGATCGGGCCAGGGACTGATCCGAGCCAGCGGGATGCGGTGATCGGCGACATCGAAGCGCACTGGCGCTCGCTCGGATGGAAGCCGACACGCTCTGAACTCACCGGCGACGCTCCGGGGCAGCAGGTCAGGTATCCAGCGTCTGGGGTCTTCGAGGACGGGTTCTTCGCAGAGTTCAGCACCACGGAGAACGCCTCGACGCTCCAGATCCAGACCCCCTGCACCCCCGGCGACGTCGACCAGCTCAACCGCGAGAAGTACGCCGAAAAGCACACGAACACCCCGCCCGACATCCCCGGCGCATCGAGTCCCTCGGCAGAGGCCACCCCGTGAGCGCCCAGATGGGGGCGGACCACCTCGCCCGCGAACAGGAGCGCCTCGACCGCCCCCGCGGCTGGTGGATCGGCGGACCAGGCCTCGGTGCCGTCCTGCTCGGCATCGTCGCCGCCGTGGTCGCGGGTGGTGCGATCGAGCACATCTGGCTCCTCGCAGTGATCGCCCTGGTCCAGGTCGGACTGCTCGTCTGGACGGCGATGGCACTCCACACGGTGCGCGGTCGTCGGCCACTCGCGCGGACGGCCGGCATCATCGGCATCGTCGTCGCCGGGCTCTCCATCCTGCAAGGGCTGGGCCTCGTCGTCGGACTGGCCCTCCTCAGCACTGCCGTCTGAGACTGCGGCGACCGACCCCGGCGCGGACGCTCAGGCGCTCGCGGCAGCTTCCGCCGCACCGATCTGCAGCCCCGTCTCGACGAGCCGCGCCACTGACGGCGTCGATCGGCCTGCTGGCCACGCGAGAACCGTCGTCGCGAGGGGCGCGTCGAGCACGGGTACCGCGACGTGCTCGGGCCACTGCCACGCTCGGCTCGAGCGCGGGATGACCAGGAGCGTCCGGCCGAGGGCAACGAGCTGCGCGAGCTGGGACTGCGAATGCACCTCCGGCCCGGGTCCGGGCGGGTAGGTCCAGTCCGCGAGCGGCCACCGGGCCATCGGCAGGTCGGGCACGTGCGAGACCTCGGCCATCGTCAGCGACCGTCGCCGAGCGAGCGGGTGCGACGCCGGGACGATGGCGACCTGCGGCTCGGAGTACAGGTCGACGGCGTCGATCCCGGCGAAGTCGTCGAACGGCCGGTGCATCACGGCGATGTCTGCGGTGCCGTCGCGCAGGAGTCCGGCCTGCTCCCCGATCTCGCACAGGACAACCTCCACCGGCACGTCGTCGGGTGCCGCGTCGAGCAGCGCCTGCAGGAACTCGTGCGACGACCCGGCCTTCGTCGCGAGGACGAGCCGACGCTCGGGAGCACCGGCACGTCGTGCGCGGCGAACCGCTGCCCGGACGGCGTCGAGGGCCGCCGGAGCTTCGCGGAGCAGTGCCTCCCCAGCAAGCGTCAGGCGCACGCCGCGACGATCACGGTCGAACAGCCGGACGCCGATGCGTTCCTCGAGCTGCCGGATCGCCCGCGACAGGGGCGGCTGGGCCATCCCGAGCCGGAGCGCCGCACGGCCGAAGTGGAGTTCCTCGGCGACGGCGACGAAGTACCGGAGTTCACGCGTCTCGACATCGTCCACGGGTGCAGCCTACGTCGGCGATACCCGTCGGGTACCACAGCGGACCGGATCGGTGTTGGACGCCGAGCGAGCTCCGGACGGACGATCAGACCATGCAGAACGAGAACACGACCACTGCCCTGGTGACGGGCGGCAACAAGGGCATCGGCGCCGCGATCGCCGAGGGACTCGGCCGGCAGGGACTCCGGGTACTCGTGGGCGCCCGCGACGACGACGCACGCCGCGGCGCGGTCGAGCGGCTCCGCGCGAGCGGGATCGCCGCCGACGGGGTCCGCATCGACGTGACCAACGACGCGAGCGTGACCGCTGCCGCGGCCGACATCGAGGAACGCTTCGGCCGACTCGACGTCCTGGTGAACAACGCCGGGATCTCCGGCCCGTTCGACCCGGTCACGTGGACGCAGGACCCGACGACGCTCGACCTCGACGTGGTCCGGCAGGTCGTCGACGTCAACGTGTACGGCGTCATCCGAGTGACGAACGCGATGCTGCCGCTGCTCCGCCGTTCGCCCGCGCCGCGGATCGTGAACGCGTCGAGCAGCATGGGCTCGCTCGGCCGCCAGCCCGGGCCGGTGATGGCCGCGTACTCGCCGTCGAAGACGTTCCTGAACGGGATCACGACCCAGTACGCCCGCGCGTTCGCGGACACGCCGATCATCGTGAACGCCGCGTGCCCGGGCCTCGTCGCGACGGACTTCAACGGCTTCGCCGGCGACCGGACGGCCGCGCAAGGGGCCGCGACCGCCATCCGGCTCGCGACGCTCCCCGACGATGGTCCGCGCGGCGGCTTCTTCGAGGACGCCGGCGTCGTGCCCTGGTGACGGGAGACGGTCGGAGTCCTCGACGGCTGACCCGGAACGACGAAGCCGCTGTCGTACGACAGCGGCTTCGTCGTTCGTTGCACACGCGCACAGTCACGAGCCGCTCGGGACGACAACGCGGACGTCGTGCGACAGCGGAAGTGTCGTACAGAGTCCCCACGGCGCAGGACGGAGACCGGGGACGGAGGCCGAGTCGTCTCCGGGACGGAGACCGTCGGCTCAGACCGCGGCCGTCGCGCCCTCCAGGGTCGCAGCCAGCGGGTCGAAGTCCTCGGGCAGCGACGCGATCGGTGCGACGGTCGACTCGACCTCGATGAACGAGCGGGCGGCGATCGACTCCTCGACGGCGACCATCGTGTCGAGCACGTGGTAACCGACCTCACCGGTCGCGATGTGCGAGCCTCCGCCACGGATCGCCCGCGCCATGTCGAGCACGCCGAGGCCACGACCGACCGTCGGCTCCTCGTCGAGCAGCACGTCGAAGTCCTGCGAGAAGGGGAACGTCGCGTCGGCGGTGATCGGTCGGGCGATCCGGATCGGGTGCCCGCCACCGAAGGTGTTCGGGTCGGGCAGCACGATGGTGCCCTCGGTCCCGTTCACCTCGAACACGCCGTGCCGGAACAGCGGGGTGTCGAACGACAGCAGGGACTGCGCGTTGCCGCCCTGCTCGAACGCGGTCAGGACGGAGACATGGGTCGGGACCTCGACGGGGAACTCGTCGCCCGCGTTCGGCCCGACGACGAGCTGCCGGGTCTCCCGGGACTTCGACCCCGTCGCCACGACGGACTCGACCGGGCCGAGCAGGTGCACGAGCGCGGTGAAGTAGTACGGACCGATGTCGAAGAGCGGACCGGCACCCTTGGCGTAGAGGAACGAGGCGTTCGGGTGGAACACGTCCGGCCCCTGCCACTGCATGCTCGTGACGGCGGTCAGCGGGGTGCCGATCGCGCCGGCCTCGATGGCGCGCTTGGCGGTCTGCCAGCCCGGGCCGAGCACGGTGTCGGGCGCGATGCCGAGCTTCAGCCCGAGCTCGTCCGCCAGGGCCACGAGCGACGCGGCCGAGGCCCGGTCGACACCGATCGGCTTCTCGCTCCACACGTGCTTGCCCGCGCGCAGCGCCTGCGTCGAGACCTCGACGTGGGTGGCGGGCAGCGTGAGGTTGATGACGATCTCGACGTCCGGGTCGGCGAGCACCTCGTCGCCGGTGCCGGACGCAGGCACGCCCCACTTCGCCGCCGACGCGGCGGCCCGTTCGGTGTCGATGTCGCCGATGCGGACGACCTCGACGTCGGGGAACGTGGTGAGGTTCGCCAGGTACTGCTCGCTGATCATCCCGGCGCCGATGAAGCCGATGCCGACACGGCCGGTGCGGGTCATGCGGACACCTCCTGCTTGTTCAGAGTGGCCTCGAGCCACGCGTAGGACTGCTGCACGGCGTCGAAGATGTCGACTTCGGAGTGGTCGAACTCGATCACGGCGTACTCGAGCGCAGTGGCAGCGTGCAGTGCTTCGGCGAGCCGGACGTCGCCCTGGCCGGCCGGTGTCTGGTCCTGCGGGATCGACGCCGTGGAGATGTCGTCGCGCATCGGGCCGTCCTTGACGTGCACGGCGACGATGCGGTCCCCGAGCTCCTCGATGAAGGGCACGAGGTCGATGCCTGCTGCGGATGCCCAGTACAGGTCGAGCTCGAGCACGACGGCCGGGTCGAGCAGTCCGGCGAGCACCTGCAGTGCGGGCGTGCCCTCGATCTGCGGCCGGAGCTCGTGGTCGTGGTTGTGGTAGCCGACGCGGAGGCCGTGCGCCGCGGCTTCGGCAGCGGCGGCGTTGAGGCGTGCGGCGACGCGCTCGACGCCCTCGCGGGTGGTCCAGTGGTCGGGGCCGACGAACGGGTCGATGACGATCTCGACGCCGAGTTCCTTCGCGGCGGCGAACGTCGCTGCGTGCGACGGAGCGGTCATCACGGTGCCGTCGGGCAGCGGGATGGTCTCCTCGACGAGGAACGCGTGCCCCGTCTTGGCGGCGATGCCGTGGGCGTCGAACGCGGACTTGAGCTGCGCTGCTCGGTCCACGAACGCGAACGCCTCGACGGTGTCGAAGCCGATCTCGGCGAGGCGGCGGACGCCGCCGTCGAGGTCGGGCTCCAGTGCGGCGTTCACCGTGTAGAGCTGCAGGGAGATGGCGGGTGCCATGGCTGGTCCTTTCAGGGGGCTTGCGTTGTGTGCGGTGACCGCCTGGAGGCGCGACTCGCCTTCGTGAGTCGGGTCGCGCCTCCAGGCCGCTGGGTGGGCACGCGCGCTACTTGACGGACTTGATGGGGAGGATCACGAGTGCGCCGAGCAGCACCGCGACGCCCGCGCCCCAGAGCATGAGCGTGTAGTTCTGCCCGCCGCCGATGCCGAGGAGGAAGAGGCCGACGGCCGGTGCGAGCGACTGCGGGAGCGCGTTCGCGATGTTGATGACACCGAGGTCCTTGCCGGGTCGCTCGGGGTCGGGGAGCACGTCGACGACGAGCGCGGTGTCGATCGCGGCGTAGATGCCGTACGCGAAGCCGAGCACGATCTCGGCGAAGTAGAAGCCACCGACGCTGTCGACGTGGGCGAGGATCACCAGGCCGACCGCCGTGAGCGCGGTGGAACCCCACACGAAGACCTTGCGACGTCGGATCCGGTCCGAGACCCAGCCGGAGATCGCCGCACTGGCCATCAGCGCGACCGTGTAGAGCAGCACACCGAACGCGACGACACCGACGGCCTCGGCCTGCGGGAGACCGATGCGGTCCTCCATGTAGAGCAGGCGGTACGTCGTGAACATGAACGTGCCGAAGGTGATGAGGAAGCGCCCCCACCAGGCCAGCCCGAAGTCGCGGTGCTTGATCGGGTTCGTCCAGAACGACGAGATGAGGTTGATCCAGCTGAACGGCTTGATCGGCGTGGTCGGCAGGTCGTCGCGGGCCACGAACGAGTACACGAGGATCACGGCGATCGCCAGGATGCCGGGGGCGATGAACAGCAGCGGCAGGTTGCCGATGAGGTACACGGCCAGGTACAGGCCCGCGAGGATCGCGACGTTCTGCGCGAGGGCGATGACACTCGATGCCTTGCCGCGCTGGAACTCGGGCACGTTGTCGGCGAAGCTCGCGGTCAGCGTGGCGAGGACGGCGTTCGCGGCGACCTGCGCGAGGACCCACGCGATGGTGAGCTGCAGCACGTTCGGTGAGAACGCCAGCCACACGAGAGCGACGAGGAACACCGCGGTGCCGCCGACCATGTACGGCCGCCGACGGCCCCACCGCGTGCGGGTCCGGTCCGAGATCGCGCCGAACAGGGGGTTGGCGAAGAGCGCGCCGAGTGCGCCGAACGGCAGGACCGACCCGACGATCGTCTCGGGGCTGTCCGGGTTGAGGGCCGTCGCCTTGATCGTCATGCCGACGAACACCGGTGTGAGCAGCGCGGCGAACAAGCCGAACTGCGCCAGGCTGAGCGCCCACATGTAGCCGGCGCCGACGCGGACGGAACTGACGGCCTGGGTGATGCCCTCGACCGAGAACGCTCGGGATGCGGCTGCGGGGTCGCTGCCCGTCGCGCCCGCGGCTGCGGTGACCGGCGGGTTCGCAGTGCCGGCGAGACCGGTCTGCGGTTCTTCCTTCGACGTCGGTGTCGACATGACTCCTCCTCGAGTCATCGGGGGCTTCGGGGCCCACTGAATACCTAGTGCTGCTAGGTGATCGGGACTGTAGCACCAGAAACCTCCACTTGGAAGTTTTTGTTGCGGTACTTTTCGCCGGCTCTTCAGCGACTCACGGCGCCCGGTAGGTTTGTCCGGGTGACCTCCAACGATGGAACCGGCAGCGGCGCTGGTGCCCGTGGGCCCTACGCCAAGGGCGTGCAGCGTCGGCAGGAGATCCTCGACCAGACCCTCGACGTCGTCGCGTCACGAGGCATCGACGGAGCGTCACTCCGGGCCATCGGCGAGGCGATCGGCGTCTCGCACGCGGCGCTCCGGCACTACTTCTCGTCGCGCGAGGCCCTGCTCGTCGAGGTGCTGCGAGAGCGTGACGCCGCATCGAACCGCGCCCTCGGCGACACCGCCGGCGTCTTCACCCGGCTCGGGGTCGTCGCCGATCGGAACGTCAGCGAGCCGGCCCTCGTGACGCTCTACACGACGCTGCTCGGCACCTCGGTGGAGTCGGGGAACGAGACCGCGCGGTCCTACTTCGCCGAACGGTTCGCGACCGCTCGGTCCGATCTGGCGACGCAGCTCCGGGACGAGCTCTCAGCCTCGGGGCGGCACACGGACGCAGACCTCGACCAGGTGGCGTCGCTCATCATCGCCGCGTTCGACGGGCTCCAGGTGCAGTGGTTGCTCGACCGGGACGTCGACATCGCGGGGACGCTGCGACTGCTCGAGCGGGTGCTGTAGCCAGCACGCCGCCACCCTCGTTATCCTGTTTGCATGCAAACGCCGATCTCGGACGCCGCGCACACGACGCCGATCTACTCCTTGAACGAGGCGGCACAGATCGTGCGCGCACCGTCCACGTCGTTCGCTCGCTGGGCACACGGTCATCGCTTCAAGCAGCGCAGCGAGGGCGCATGGGGTTGGAGCGCACCCATCCTCACCGGAGTGCGGGCGGGTCGTAGCTTCACGGTGCCGTTCAACGCTCTCGCAGAGGGGTACATCGTCGAATCCTTCCGGCGAGCAGGTCTCCCGATGGCGCGGATCCGCCCCGCGGTCGAAGTCCTGCGCCACGAGATCGGCCTGGAGAACGCGCTCCTGAGCGAGAAGCTCCGGACGGACGGAGCGGAGATCCTGATCGAGAACGGCGACCGCGACCTGGTGGTCGTCCGCAACCACCAGGGTGTCTTCCGCGATGTCGTCGACCAGTACCTGCAGAGCATCGTCTACCGCGAGGGGTTCGTGGACTTCCTCCGCCTGCCGACGTTCGAGCGCATCGACGTGGTCGTCGATCCACGCCGCAACGCCGGGCAGCCCACGGTCGCTCGGATCGGCGTCCGTGTCGAGGACGTCGTGAGCAGAGTGCGCGCCGGCGAGTCGATGACCGACGTCGCCGACGACTTCGCGCTCGAACCCGTCGAACTCCGCTCGCTCCTGCTCCAGGCCGCGTGACCGTGGACGAGGCTCGGTTCCTCCTCGACCGTTCGGTCGGTGGGAAGCTCCTCATCGCGCGCCTCAGAGGAGCCGGATGGGTCGCACGGACGCTTGCCGAGGAGTACGGAGACGAGCGTGCTCAGCGCATGCCCGACGAGGAGTGGATCGCCGAAGGCACACGCTCCGGGTACGTGCTCCTGGCGAAGGACCACCGCGTGGCGACGAGACCGCTGGAGGCGCAAGCGATCTACGTCCACGACGCCCGCGTGATCACGTTCGCGCGGGGTGAGCTCATCGCGGCCGAGATGGGCGACCTGTGTCTGCGGCACGAGCGGGCGATCCACCGTCTGGCGCAGGTGCAGCCGCCGTTCGTGATGGCGCTCAGCGAGTCGGGGCTCCGTCGCAAACGTCTCAACGTCGTCTGACGAGCGCACTCGGTCCGCGCGGTGCCGCCGGGCTCCGCAGGGCTACTCCGCGTCGCCGTCCTCCTCCGGGTTGAAGTGCGAGTCGTCCCCGACGTGTCCGGCGGCGAGACCGTCGGGCTCGTTGGGGATGGTGCCGTCCTCGCCGAGGCCGTCCGGCTTCGGGGTGCCCTCGGAGTCGTTCTTCGGTGCGGTGCCGTCGGTGTCGCTCATGGTCTGCTCCCTCGCAGTGATCGCCCGGGACCGTCGTGGTCCCGGTGCTGCTGACTCGGAACGTACGTGGCGTCCCTGACGAGGTCCCCCGGGGCACGCCTTGTGGATGGCCCGGCGCCTAGGCTGTCCACGTGAACTCGGCGCGCCAGCAGCTGTCCGCGCTCGTCGAACCGGGCGCCGCGCCGCTCGTGACCGGGATGCCCGTGGCCGATGCGTCCCGGAACGCAGCGGTCCTCGTCCTGTTCGGCGAGCTCGACGACGTCCCGAGCGACCGCACCGCCGACGACGCAGCGGTGACGCGAGACCTCGACGTCCTGCTGCTCGCCCGTGCCACCACGCTCCGTGCGCACCCCGGTGAGGTCGCGTTCCCGGGCGGCCGTGTCGATCCCGGCGACACCGACGCCGTCGCCGCTGCGCTCCGCGAAGCGCAGGAGGAGACCGGCCTCGACCCGGCCGGCGTGGACGTCCTCGGCACGATCGCCCCGGTGCCGCTCGCGTTCTCGCGGCACCTCGTCACACCGGTCCTCGGATGGTGGCGAGAGGCATCTCCCGTCCGCGTGGTCGACGAAGCTGAGTCCGCCGCGGTGTTCCGCGCACCGGTGGCGGACCTGCTCGACCCGGCGCACCGCGGGGTGACGATCATCCGCCGCGGCGGGCAGGAGTGGCGCGGCCCGGCGTTCACGATCGACGATGTCTCGGGCGAGCACGTCGTCTGGGGGTTCACCGCCATGCTGCTCGATGCCCTGTTCGACCGCCTCGGTTGGGCGGAGCCGTGGGACGACCACCGCGAGATCGCCCTGCCGGGCCGACGGGCCTGACGGTCCCCGACGATCAGTCGAGCCGTTCCACGGCGTCAGGGACGATGAGCCGCCACAGCCCGTCGCGCTCCTCGTGGAGGTACAGCCGGTAGGCGCCGGGCTCGTCGAGCGGGTCGCCGTCGGAGTACTCGACGGCCTGCCCACCGGTGGTGCACTGGTCGGTCGGCGCGAACACGTCGAGCGTGTGTGACGGCGCCGTCCCCTTCCGGACGTCGGTCACGGTGGCCGCGTGCAGCCGGTACACGCCGTCGACGTCCACGGTCCGGTCGGTCGCGCTCACCCGGGCGTCGACCACGAGGGCGGCTTCGTCGGTCCGCGCTTCCTCGGTGTCGAGCTGGACGTAGTCGCGGCAGGAGCTCGTCTGCAGCGCGCAGCCGGTCAGGCTCGCAACGAGCAGCACCAGCAGCCCTGCCCCGGCACCGATCGTCCTCCGCACGGTTTCCCCTCCCGTTGCCCTGCGCACACCCTGCCACACCGTCCCGTACTGTTCGACTGTGCCCACCGATCCGCGCGACTGGTTCCTCTCCAGGGAGGAACGCGGCAACCTCGCCACGAGCATCCACGCCGGGCACGCGAGCGCCCACGCCGATGCAGCCCCCGACGCCGAGGGCGACACCGGCCGCGACGCCGCCCCGTGGTCCGAGGGCAACCACGTCCGTCCACTCGTGCACGGCGCCCCCTACTTCGCCCGCATCGAGGCCGAGCTGTCCGCCCTCGAGCCCGGCGACCGCGTGTTCTTCACCGACTGGCGCGGCGACGCCGACGAACGCCTGTCGCCGGACGGCCCGACGATCGGCGACCTGCTGGCCGACTCCGCGCGCCGGGGTGTCGAGGTCCGCGGACTGATCTGGCGCTCCCACGGCGAGCGGATCAGCGCGTCGATCAGCGCCCGCTCGAACGAGTTGCTCGGAAAGAAGATCAACGACGCCGGCGGCGAGGTCCTGCTCGACCAGCGCGTCCGGGTGTTCGGTTCGCACCACCAGAAGTTCTTCGTCGTCCAGCACCGTGCCGATCCGTCCCGCGACGTCGCGTTCGTCGGCGGCATCGACCTGTGCCACAGCCGACGCGACGACGCCGCACACGAGGGCGATCCGCAGCCCGTGTCGATCGACGCCCGCTACGGCGAGCGCCCCGCCTGGCACGACGCGTCGATGGAGCTCCGCGGCCCGGTGGTCGCCGACGTGCTGGCCGTGTTCGCCGAACGGTGGGACGACCCGCTCCCGCTGGACCGCAGCCTGCCGTACCGGATGCTCCTGCAGCGTCTCGTCCACATGCCCCGTCGTCCGGAGCCGTTGCCGGAGCGCACGCCGGCACCCCCTGCTGCCGGGAGCCACGCCGTGCAGCTCCTCCGCACCTACGGGGTCAAGCGCCCGCCGTTCCCGTTCGCCCCGCTCGGCGAGCGGAGCATCGCACGCGCGTACGCGAAGGCGTTCACCCGTGCCCGGTCGCTGCTCTACATCGAGGACCAGTACCTGTGGTCGCGCGAGGTCGCGACCGGCATCGCCGAGGCCCTCGAACGCAACCCCGACCTGCACGTGATCGTCCTGGTGCCGCGGTACCCGAACTCCGACGGGGCGCTCAGTGGCCCGCCGAGCAGGCTCGGGCAGATCGACGCGCTGCGCACGCTGCGCCGGACGGCCCCGGACCGGGTCGGTGTCTTCGACCTGGAGCACGAGTCGGGCCGTCCGATCTACATCCACGCGAAGGTGTGCATCGTCGACGACGAGTGGTTCACGATCGGGTCGGACAACTTCAACCGACGCTCGTGGACGTCCGACAGCGAGCTCACGTGCGCCGTCGTGGACACCAGCGACGACGGACGTTCCCTCGCGAGGGGACTGCGCCACGAACTCTGGGCGGAACACCTCGCGACGACCCCCGACGACGAACGGTTCGCCGGGTCCGGTGCGGAACTCCTCGCGCTCTGGCGCTCGCACGCCCGCGCGGTCGACCACTGGGACGAGGACGGCCGGTTCGGCCCGCGTCCGCCCGGTCGCATCCGGCAGCACGAGCCGGAGCCGGTCTCGGCGCTGCAGCGCCTGTGGGCGCGCCCGGCGGCGCGCATCGCCGTCGACCCCGACGGCCGGCCCCGCGGGATGCGCGGCTCGACCCGCTTCTGACGGGAGGCACGGTGCGGGCCGTGCAAGGCGCGGCAGGCGCTCAGCCGAACGGGATGACCCGCACCACGATCGCCACCGCGAGCATCGCCACCGCGACGACCGCCGCGCGCCAGAGCACCTTCTTGTGGTGATCGCCGAGGTTCACGTTCGCCAGGGACACGAGCAGCAGGATCGCCGGAACGAGCGGACTCTGCATGTGCACCGGCTGCCCCACGACCGACGCCCGCGCCATCTCGGCGGGCGTGATGCCGAACGACGCCGCGCTCTCGGAGAGCACGGGCAGGATGCCGAAGTAGAACGCGTCGTTGCTCATGAAGAACGTCAGCGGCATGCTCAGCAGCCCCGTGATGCCCGCCAGGTACGGCCCCATCGAGTCGGGGATGACCGCGACGAGCCAGTCGGCCATCGCCGAGACCATCCCGGTGCCGTCGAGCACGCCGATGAGGACCCCGGCCGCGAACACCATCGAGACCACGCCGACGATGCTCGGTGCGTGCGCGACGATCTGTGCGGTCTGCTGCTTGAGCTGCGGGAAGTTCACGAGCAGCGCGATCGCGGTGCCGATCATGAAGACGAAGTGGAGCGGCAGCAGTCCGACGACCAGGGCGACCATGACCGCGACCGTCAGCCCGAGGTTGACCCAGATCCGCCCGGGTCGGAGAGTCGGCCGGTTCGGGTCGAGCATCGTCTCGGCCATCGTCCCGGCGCCGTCGGACTCGGCCGAGCCGACCGTGTCCGTTCCGTCCACGCCCTCACCGTCCGCGCGGCGCCCGTCTGCCTTCCCGCCGCGCAGGCCGAGCGCGACCGTCGGACTGGTGAACATCCCACCGCCCGTCCCACCAGCGGCCGCGAGCATCCGGGACCCTGCACGCGAGCCCGCGGACGCACCGGCCGTCGCCGGCACCCGCCCGCCGCGCGCCGCCGTGGTGAACTCGATCAGTCCGAGGCGCTTGCGCTCCCGCAGTCCCATCGACCACGCGAACCCGAAGCAGAGCAGCAGTCCGACGACCAGGGACGGCACGAGCGGCACGAAGATGTCCGTCGGGTCGATCCCGAGCGCCGCGGCGGCACGAGCGGTCGGTCCGCCCCACGGCACGATGTTGAGCGTCCCGTTCGTGAGTCCCGCCACGCAGGTCATCACGACCGGACGCATCCCGAGCTTCAGGTAGATGGGCAGCATCGCCGCCGTCACCACGATGAACGTCGTCGAGCCGTCGCCGTCGAGCGACACCGCTCCCGCCAGGAGCGCCGTCCCGAGGACGATCTTCGCCGGGTCGTTCCCGGTGACGCGCAGGATGAACCGGACGAGCGGGTCGAACAGGCCGACGTCGATCATCAGTCCGAAGTACATGATCGCGAACATCAGGAGCGCCGCGGTGGGCGCGAGCGTCCCGATCGCCTTGGTCACCATGTCCCCGAGGCCCAGCCCGGCACCGGCGAACAGCCCGAAGACGGTGGGCACGATGATGAGGGCGAGCACCGGTGACATGCGCTTCGTCATGATCAGGACCATGAAGGTCAGGACCATCGCGTAGCCGAGGATGACGAGCATCAGGACTCCTTCGTCCGTGTCGAGCAGTCCGGGCACGCTACGACCCGGCCTGGAGGCACGGCTCGCTTCTGCGCGTTGGCCCACCAACGCGCGTTGACCGCTTTCTGCGCGTTCTGCTCACGAGCGTCGGCTCGCGATCCGTACGCTGTCCCCGTGACCGACGACCGCTCACGGCGCCCACGGCTCCGCTTCGCCACCGAGGTGCTCCTGCTGCAGCTCCTCGTCGTGGTCGCGGTCATCGCGTTGACGAGCGCCGTGTTCGTCCGGATCGAGGTCGGCCGCCTCGAACGGGCGGCGGAGGGGACGGCCCTCGCGATCGCGCAGAGCGTGGCGTCGCAGCAGGACCTCCGCTCCGAGGTCGCCCGGCTCAGCGTCGACGGCACCTCCCTCGACCGAGACGCACTCGCGGACGGGCCGGTCCAACAGGCGGCGCGCGCGACCCAGCAGCGCACGGGAGCGCTGTTCGTCGTGGTCACCGACGACCGCGGGATCCGACTCGCCCACCCGGACGCCGACCGGATCGGGCAGATGGTGAGCACCTCGCCGGACGAGGCACTCGACGGCCGCGAGTCCGTGTCCTGGGCACGCGGCACCCTGGGTGAGTCGGCGCGGGCGAAGGTGCCGGTCCGCGCGCCCGCAGCCGGCGGGACGGCGACGAGCCGCGCCTCCAGTCCGCTGCCCGTCGTCGGCGAGGTGAGCGTCGGGTTCAACCGGGCCCGCGTGTACGACACGCTCGTCGAGGACAGCGTGCCCGTCGTCGGGGCGGGACTCGTCGCGGTGCTGCTCGCGGTGATCGCGTCGGTGCTGCTCCGTCGACGCCTCGTCCGGCTCACCCTCGGGCTGCAGCCGGAGGACCTCGTGACCCTCGTGCAGAACCAGCAGGCCGTCCTCGGCGGCGTGGGCGAGGGTGTGATCGCGATCGCGTCGTCGGGGACCGTGACGGTCTGCAACGCCGAAGCCGCGCGCCTGCTCGACCTGACCCGGCCGGTCGGGCGCGCACTGGGGTCGCTGGCCCTGCCGGCACCGCTGCCGGACCTGCTCGACCGTTCCGCGTCCGTCCCCTCCAGCGCGACGGTCGTCGCCGGCCACCGGGTGCTGCTCGTCGACGTCCGCGCGGTCCACCGCGACGGACGCGACCTGGGACGTGTCGCCGTGCTGCGGGACCGGACCGACGTCGAGGCCCTCACCCGGCGGCTCGACGCGGTCGGTTCGATGAGCGCCGCCCTGCGTGCCCAGCGGCACGAGTTCGCGAACCGCCTCCACGCGATCTCGGGCCTGCTCGACACGGGCGAGACCGACCGGGCGCGGGCGTACCTGGCCGACGTGCAGGAGCGCGGCCCGCTGCACTACCCGGTGCAGCACGCCGATCGGCTGACCGAGCCGTACCTGCAGGCGTTCCTCGGCGCGAAGGGCGTCGAGGCGGCCGAGCGCGGCGTCCTGCTCCGGATCGGCCCGGAGACGCTGGTGCAGGGGACGATCACCGAGCCCGGGGACGTGACGACCGTGCTCGGGAACCTCGTCGACAACGCAGTCGCAGCGGCGCTCGGCGGCGACGACCCGTCCCCGTGGGTGGAGGTCGAGGTCCTCGACGACCGCGGGGCACTGCACCTGTCGGTGATGGACTCCGGGCCCGGGGTCGTCTCTGGTGGGGACCTCTTCGCCCGAGGCAGGCCGGAGACCGACGCCCCTCGGGATCCCGCGCAGGTGCACGGCCTGGGGATCGGTCTGCCGCTCTCGCGCGAGATCGCCCGACGACGCGGTGGCGACCTCTGGCTCGCGTCCCCAGGCGGGGACGACCACGGCGCGGTCTTCTGCGCCCGGCTCGAAGGAGTGGTGGTCCCGTGACCGCATCGTTCACCGTGCTGGTCGTCGACGACGACTTCCACGTGGCCGACCTGCACCGACGGCAGGTCGACGAGGTCGCGGGGTTCCGGGCGCTGGACCCAGTCGGCACGCTCGCGGCCGCACGATCCGTGCTGTCGTCGACCGTCGTCGACCTGGTGTTGGTCGACGTGTACCTGCCGGACGGCAGCGGACTCGACCTGCTGCGGTCCGTCGACACCGACGCGTTCGTGCTCAGCGCGGCGTCGGACTCGGACACGGTCCGCCGTGCGATGCGTCGCGGTGCCCTGGCCTACCTGCTCAAGCCGTTCCCGTCGACGCTGCTCGCGGAGCGACTGCGGTCGTACGCACGGTCCCGGAACGTCCTCGACGAGCGGGCGACCCTCGACCAGGAGGCCGTCGAGCGGGCGTTCCGGATCCTGCACTCCGGCGACGCTGCGGGTGCCTCTCCGTCACGGGCGGCGACCGCGGCGCTCGTGCTCGAGCAGCTGTCGGTCGACGCCGAGCGATCGGCTGCGGAGGTCGCGGCGGGCATCGGGGTCTCCCGGGCGACGGCCCAGCGGTACCTGGCGCAGCTCACCGCGGACGGAACCGCGACGATGCAGCTCCGGTACGGCGCGGCGGGGCGTCCGGAGCACCGGTACACCCGTCGTTGATCCGCACGGCTGGCGGATGTCCGTCGCGGGGATGACGACCGGCGCGAGCGCGCTCCGTATCGTGGCTGCCGCCCGGACGGTCGTCGTCACGGGCGACGAGGGGAGAACGACATGCTGGGCAACGTCAGCGGAGCACACGTCCTGGTGATCGCGGTGATCCTGGCGATCGAGGTGCTGGCACTCGTGCAGGTCTGGCGGGACCGGCGGCGCAGCGACGTGGTCAAGGTCGTGTGGACCGTCGTGATCATCGCGGTGCCGGTCATCGGCGTCGTCGGCTGGGCCGTGAACTGGTTGCTCGGCCGTGCCGCCGATCGGCTGAACCGCTCGAACGGGCCGGCCGCCTAGGGCCGCTCGGCTCAGACGGTGGCCTCGGTGCCGCGCACCTTCCCGACGACCACGTCGACGATGCCCGCGAGCAACGCCGCCCCGACGAACCCGAGCGACACCCCGAGCCCGAGCGGGAGGCCCTGCGCGTAGTCGCCCTTCGAGCTCGCCAGCACCGAGTAGAAGACGCTGCCGACCGCGGCGATCCCGATGGCGGAACCCACGCGGGCACCGACCTGGATGAGTCCGCCCGCCGAGCCGCCCTGTGCCACCGGCACCTCGGACAGGGTGAGCGTCTGGTTCGGCGAGATCGTGAGTCCGGACCCGATGCCCGCGACGAGCAACGGCACGACGAGCCACCACCCGAGGTCGGACCGGTAGTGGTTCGCGACGACCCACACCACGGCACCGAGCCCGAGGAGCACCAGGATCGTCCCGATCACGATGAGCTGCCGACCGAAGCGGTGCACGATCCGGCCGCCGATCGTCGACGCGATGCCGGAGCCGACCGCGAACGACACCGACGACAACCCGGCCGACAGCGCCGAGTAGTGCAGCCCGGACTGCAGCGCGAGCGTCAGGACGAAGAACAGCGGGGTGAACCCGGCGAAGTACAGCGTCGCGAGCCCGACCCCGAGCGAGAACGACCGACGGCGGAACAGTGCGAGGTCGATCACCGGCTCCTTGGTCCGCGCGTACCGGCGCTCCCACAGGACGAAGAGCACGCCGAGCACGACGGCGACGACCACGAGCCACCACTTCGTGTTCCCCTCCCACACCTGGGACTGCACGAACGGCAGGAGCAGGGCGACCACCGCGGCGCCGAGCAGCACGATTCCCACCGGGTCGAAGTCGTGCCGCTTCCCACGCTCGGCTCGGCTCGCGGCGGGCAGGTACCGGAAGGCCAGCAGGATCGTGACGAGCCCGACCGGCAGGTTCACGAAGAAGACGAAGCGCCAGCCGTTCTCGGTGCCGAACGCCGTGATGAGCAGGCCGCCGACGAGCGGGCCGATCGCGGTGGCGATGCCGACCGTGGCGCCGAAGAGGCCGAAGGCCGTGCCGCGTTCCTTGCCGCGGAACAGCTGCTGGATGAGCGCGGTGACCTGCGGGGTGAGCAGGCCGCCGGCGAGCCCCTGCACGAGGCGGGCGATCACCAGGACGATGCCGTTCGGGGCGAAGCCGCAGAGGGCGCTCGCCAGGGTGAACAGCCCGACGCCCACGATGAACATCCGCCGGCGCCCCGTGGCGTCCCCGAGCCGTCCACCGGGGACGAGCAGCAGGCCGAACGACAGCGCGTACCCGGACAGGATCCACTGGACCGCCTCGGGGGTCGCACCGGGCAGCCCGGTCGAGATGGACTGCAGCGCGACGTTGACGATCGAGACGTCGAGCAGCACGATGCCACCGCCGAGCAGGCAGATGACGAGCGCCTTCCAGCGGTTGGGATCGGGCTGGTCGCCGGCGTCGGCCGACCCGGCAGGCGCCTCGGGTGCGTCGGGCGCTTCGGTGGTGGCCGCGTGGTGCGCGGCGTGGTGCTCGACGAGCGGAGCCGCATCGGGCTCGACGGGTTTGCGGTGTTCAGCTGCCATGACGATGCCACGCTAGGCCGCGGTGGCTGTCCGGTCCGGAGGCTCCGGGCGCTCGTTCGTACCCCACCGCCGATCGACTAGGCTGCCGACGAAGGAAAAACGCGGCCGATCCGGTCGTGGCGACACGTGGGCCGTCCGGTCCGCCACTTCTGAGCAGTCAGGAGTGCGCGATGCACGACACCCTGTCCCGTCCCCCCTTCGACACCGAACTCAGCGGCTTCCTCGACGCCCTGCAAGCCCGCGGACCGTTCCGGTTCGACCCGGCGATGCTGCCCCGGATGCGCCAGCTCGACGGCACCGAGGCCGAGCTCGACGCCCGGCTCGCCGCACGCGGCCTCGAACGCCACGCACGGACCATCCCGGGGCACCTCGGCGCTCCGATCACGATCGCCGTCATCGAGCGGACCGGTCGGACCGGCACAGCACCGGTCTTCCTCGCGATGCACGGCGGCGGGATGATGTTCGGCCACCACCTCGGCAACCTCGAGTCCTACGATCCCCTGCTCGAGCACGACGCCGTCCTGATCAGCGTCGACTACCGACTCGCCCCCGAGCACCCGGACCCGACCCCGGTGGAGGACTGCTACGCGGCCCTCGTCTGGACCGCCGCGCACGCGGACGAGCTCGGGATCGACCCGGAGCGGATCGTGCTCGTCGGCCAGAGCGCCGGCGGTGGACTCGCTGCCGGCACGGCACTGCTCGCCCGGGACCGACGTGGCCCCGTGGTGCTCGCACAGATCCTGGTGTCGCCGATGCTCGACGACCGGGACGCCACCGTCTCGACGCAGCAGTTCGACGGCGTCGGGGTCGCCGACCGCGACTTCGTCCGTACCGGGTGGAGTGCCTACCTGGGCGAGCGGCGCGGGACGGACGCCGTCTCGCCGTACGCCGCGCCGGCCCGCGCGGTGGACCTGAGCGGACTGCCGAGGACCTACGTCGACTGCGGCAGCGCCGAGGTCTTCCGCGACGAGACCGTCGCGTTCGCCAGCCGACTCTGGGCCTCCGGCTGCGACGCGGAACTGCACGTCTGGCCCGGCGCCTTCCACGGCTTCACGAGCATGCAGCCCGACGCGCGGCTCGCGCGCGTCGCCGTGGCGGCGCTGGCCGACTGGACGTCGCGGCTCCTGCAGGCAGGACCGGTACAGGCGTAGGGACCACCGGACTGGAGGCACGGGGCGGGCCCGACCCGCGCCTCCAGTCCGGTGGTCGGTCCGGCGCGTCAGCGGCGGTTCGCCGCCGACGAGCGCTCGGACTCGCTCTCGCGTTCGACGATGGTGCGGACCGCCTCGGTGGAGATCCGCTCCGTCCCGGGCTCCGTCGCAGCCGAGCCGCCGTGGTCGTCGGCGGACATCGTGCGCTCGTCGAACGGCGAGCCCCCGGACAGCACGCGCTCCACCTGGTCCTTGTCGATCTGCCGCGTCCACGTGCCGACCAGGACGGTCGCGACCGCGTTGCCCGTGAAGTTCGTCAGCGCGCGGGCCTCGGACATGAACCGGTCGATCCCGACGATGAGGCCCACGCCGTTCACCAAGTCCGGGCGGTGCGCCTGCAGCCCGCCGGCGAGGGTCGCCAGGCCGGCGCCGGTGACCCCGGCAGCGCCCTTCGAGGCGATGATCATGAACACCAGGAGCGAGATCTGCTCCGGGATGTTCAACGGGGTGCCCAACGCGTTCGCGATGAACAGTGACGACATCGTCAGGTAGATCGCGGTGCCGTCGAGGTTGAAGGAGTACCCGGTCGGGACCGTCACACCGACCACGGGCTTCGAGACACCGAGGTGCTCCATCTTGGCGATGAGCCGCGGCAGGCTGACCTCGCTCGACGACGTCGACACGATGAGCAGGTACTCCCGGCCGAGGTACTTCATGAGCCGGAATATGTTGACGCCCGTGACGACGCGGAGCAGGACACCGAGCACCCCGACCACGAAGACGATGCAGGTGATGTAGAACGCGACCATCAGGGTTCCGAGGGCGACGAGCGCCGAGACCCCGGTGGCGCCGACCACGGCCGCGATGGCTCCGAACGCTCCGATGGGAGCGGCCCACATCACCATCGCCAGGATGCGGAACACGAGGACCTGGATGTGTCGGATGCCGGTGAGGATCGGGGCACCCTTCGGCCCCATCGCCTGCAGCGCGAACCCGACGAGCAGGGCGACGAAGAGGGTCTGCAGGATGCTGCCGCTCGTGAGGGACGACACGAGCGTCGCCGGGATGATGCTCAGCAGGAAGCCCGACGTCGACGACGTGTCCTCGCCGGTCGCCGCCGGCGCTTCGTAGGTGGCCTTCGACATGTCCAGGTGGTCGCCCGGGTGGATGAGGTTGCCGACGACGAGCCCGATGGCCAGCGCGAACGTGGACATCGCGATGAAGTACCCGAGCGCCAGCCCGCCGACCTTCCCGACCGTCGCGGCCTTCGCGATCGATCCGACGCCCAGCACGATCGTGCAGAAGATCACCGGCGCGATCATCATCTTGATCAGGGCGATGAAGCCGTCGCCGATCGGCTTGAGACCCTGCGCGAAGGTCGGCGCCGCGAGTCCGACGGCGACGCCGGCGGCGACGGCGACGATGACCGCGATGTACAACCAGTGCGAACGATCGAGACGGCGCCGCCGGGAGCGGGCCGTGGAGGACTGCGTCGATGCCATGAGACTTCCTTGTCGTCAGGACCGGAGCGTCGTCGCGCCGGTCGGCTTCTCCTCGGAGGACCGTGCCCACACTGGTGCCGGGCGGCGCGTAGCGGAGGGTTGTGTTCATTGCGTTCACGGTGCCGGAGAATGGTGTTCCCGCAGCGAGGCGAGGAGGCCGGGTGGTGACTGGGAGACGTTGGAGCATCGCTCGGAGGCTCTTCGTGCTCCAACTGCTGTTCGTCGTCGTCGGGGTCGCTGTGGGCGGCGCCTGGAGCTGGGCCTCGGCACGAGCCGACCTCGAAGCGGACGCCGGAGCGGAGTCCACCGCCGTCGCCGTCGCGATCGCACGCAACCCGTTCGTGCTCGAGCAGACCCGCACCGCGGACCCCTCGGCGGAGCTGGAACCGTACGCACTCGACGTGATGCGCCACACGCACATGGACTTCATCACGATCATGGCGCCCGACCGGACCCGCTGGACGCACCCGGACCGCTCGGAGATCGGTCTGCCGTTCCGCGGGACGATCGCCCCGGCGCTCCGGGGGACGACCTTCACGGAGACGTTCGCCGGGACGCTCGGGCCCTCGGTGCGTGCCGTCACTCCGATCACCGATCGCGACGGCAAGATCGTCGGACTCGTCGCCGCCGGGGTCACGGTCGCGAACATCTCGTCCGCACTGGTCCCGAAGCTCGTGTCCGTCGTCGTGCTCGCCCTGGCCGTCGTCGCCGTGTCGGCACTGTTCTCGTTGCTGCTCAGCCGGTACCTCGGCAGGGTCACCGGCGGTCGTGGACCGGAGGAGCTCGCGCGCGTCTTCGCGTCCTACGAGGGCGTGCTGCACTCCGTCCACGAGGGACTCGTCGTCATCGACCGCGCGGGGTCCGTGGCGCTGCGCAACGACCGCGCCGCGGAACTCCTGCACCTCCCCGCCGGGGCGGAGCACGACGCCCCGGTCCCCCTCGCCTCGATCGACCTCCCCGACGGACTCCGGACGTTGCTCGTCTCCGGCGACCGCGCAGTGGACGAGACCCACGAGACGCGGGACCGTGTCCTCGTCGTGAACCAGGAGATGGCGTTCTCGCGGGCGACCGGCAAGCCGCTCGGCACCGTGGTGACCATGCGCGACCAGACGGAGCTCCTGCACCTGTCCGGCGAGCTCGCGGCGACCCGGACCCTCACCGACGCGCTGCGGTCGCAGACGCACGAGTTCGCGAACCGCCTGCACACCGTGGTCGCGCTCATGGAGCTCGGTCGCGTCGACGACGCGATCCTCTTCGCGTCGGACGAGATCGACCGGCACACCCGCGCACGCGCGGACGGAGGGGCGCCGGGACCCGGCGCCACTGCCGAGGTCGTCGACGTCGTGCTCGCCGGGAAGCAGGCGCAGGCGCGCGAGCACGGGGTCACCCTGACGGTCGACACCGCACGACTCAGTGGCTCCCTCCCGGCGACACCGGGGGACGTGGTGACCGTCCTCGGCAACCTCGTCGACAACGCGGTCGACGCCGTCACCGAGGCCCGGTCCCGGGACCGTGACCGTGACCGCCGGGTCACCGTCACGGTGGAGACCGTCGGCGGCGGCGCCCGCTTCGTCGTCCGGGACGACGGCGCCGGCATCCCCGACGTCGACGCCGCGTACGGGCGGGGCTGGTCGTCGAAGTCGTCCGGCCCGGAGGGTCGAGGGATCGGCCTGGACCTCGTGCGGTCGACCGTGGCACGGATCGGCGGCGGGATCACCGTCACCACGGGCCCGGACGGCACGACGTTCGTGGTCGACCTCCCGCCCGCGGAGGTGCCCGCGTGACCGACGTGATCCGTGTCCTCATCGTCGAGGACGAGCCCCTCACGGCGGAGGCACACGCCGCCTACGTGGCTCGCCTCGACGGGTTCGCCGTCGTCGGCTCGGCCTCCACCGGACGGGCGATGCTGGAGGCCGTCGCGTCCGATCCGCCGGACCTCGTCCTGCTCGACCTCAACCTGCCCGACGCGCACGGACTCCAGCTCGTCCGGGCCCTGCGCACGGCGGGATCGGCGGTCGACGTCATCGCAGTGACCGCCGCGCACGACGCGCGCGCCGTCCGGAACGCGATCGCCCTCGGTGTCGTGCAGTACCTCGTCAAGCCCTTCAGCTTCCGCACCTTCGCCGAGCGCCTCGACACGTACCGCGAGTTCCGTCGCGGGTTCGAGGACCGTCGGACACTGACGCAGGCGGACATCGACCAGAACCTCGGTGCGCTCCGTCCGACGACGGCACCCGACACCGAGAAGGGGATCGCGCCCGAGACCCTGCAGTCGATCCGGGAGGTCCTCCGGCACGCGACGGAGGGCGTGTCCGCGACCGAGGCCGGCGCCGCGACGGGCATCTCCCGCGTGACCGCACGCCGGTACCTCGAGCACCTCGTCACGGTCGGCCAGGCCGACAAGGACGTCCGGCACAGCGGTCCTGGCCGACCCGAGTACGAGTACCGATGGCTGCGGTGAGCCACAGCGCGGGTCACGTCAGCCGCAGACCACTCCGGTGATCGGGCACCGGTTGCCGTCGAGTTCGTCCGTGTACTCGTCGCCGTCGCCGAGCAGCACGTGCCGGTAGGCCGCGTCCCCGATCGGTTCCGCAGAGCGGACGGCTTCCCGCAGGACCGCGACGTCCACCTCGGTCCGGGCGCTGACCGCGACCAGGGTGTCCCCGACGACCGCGGACACCTCGTGCCCGTGGGGGCTCACCCGGTGGGTGAAGTGGTCGCCGACGGTGCACGAGGTCTCGGGTTCCGATGCACCGTCCGTCCCGACCCCCTCGACCGGTCGACCGCAGACAGTGGTGTCCGCGGCCACCGTGACGACGGTCAGGTCGTCGCCGCTGGTCTGCCCCGGCGCGTGCCCCTTCGACGCCGGCGAGGAGAACACCTGCAGGAACCCGGGCAGGCGCTTCTCGATGTTGGCCTCGAAGATCGAACCGTAGCCGGACGGAGCGATCGTCACCGGCCGGAAGTCGGCACCGATCGCGACCTGGGCGCGGGCGATCGCCTCGTCGTCGCGCTGCACGGCCCGGTCGTGCGCGCCGAGGCCGACCACTGCGGCGACGAGGACGACCGCGACGACCCCGGCTCCGGAGACGGCGAGGCCGACCAATCGGGCTCGCCCGGCGTGCAACAGCAGGGCGGGTGCCGCGGTCAGCAGCACCCCGACGACGTACGGGAGCGGCCCGGCCGACAGGTCGAAGGCACCGTCGGTCCCCCGTCCGCCCACGATGCCGGGGGCGAAGTCGGCGACCAGGACGGCCGGCACGAGGACCAGCGCGGTCAGTCCGATCCACGCCGCCGCCCGCCGACGGGTCCCGACGACGGCGACCAGGGCGAGCGCGACACCGCTGACGGCGAGCACGACCAGGGGTGCCACGAGGCCGGGCAGTCCGGTGAAGAACACCAGGAACGCGGAGACGTGGGCGAAGTGCGCCGTCCCGACACCGATGACCGCGGCCATCAACGCGTGCAACCACGGTCGAGCAGTCTCGGCGGCGGAGGGGCCCGTGTCCGTCATGGCACGAGCATGTCAGAGTCGTTGCCCGTCGTGGTGGACGCCTCCAGGCGGGTTAGGCTCCCCAGGTCCACCCGACGCGCCCACAGCCCAGCCGGGTCCGATCCCACGAGAGGCACCTGCGATGAGCATGGAAGGCGCGGCCTGGAGCTCGCTGTACAAGATCTCCTCCGCCCGGGACGGCGGGCACGGGTTCTCCCGTGAGTCCCTCCGACGGATCATGACGTTCGCGGTCCCCTACCGGGCCAAGCTGGTGGTGTTCATCGCGCTGTCCGTCGTCGGGGCGTTCCTCGCCGTCGCGACACCGGTGCTCGCCGGCCAGGTGGTCGACGTCATCGCCGCCCGGGGCGCGGTCTCCACGATCGTCTGGTTGGCGGTCGTGATCGCGATCGTGGCGGTGGCCGACGCCGCCTCGTCGCTGCTGACGCGCTGGTACTCCGCGCGCATCGGCGAGGGCGTGATCCTGGACCTCCGCACCGCGGTGTTCAACCACGTGCAGAAGATGCCGATCGCCTTCTTCACCCGGACGCGCACGGGCGCCCTCGTGAGCCGCCTGAACAACGACGTGATCGGCGCGCAGCAGGCCTTCAGCGGCACGCTGTCCGGCGTCGTCACGAACCTGGTGGCGCTCGTCCTCACCCTCGCCGTGATGCTCAGCACGTCCTGGCTCGTGACCGTCGTCGCGGTGGTCATGCTCCCGGTCTTCCTGATCCCGGCCCGCCGGATGGGCAGCCGCCTGGCCGCGCTCCGTCGCGAGGCCGCCGACCACAACTCCGCGATGAGCACGCAGATGACCGAGCGGTTCTCCGCGCCAGGCGCCACCCTGGTCAAGCTGTTCGGCCGGCCCGACGAGGAGGCCGAGGAGTTCCGCGTCCGCGCCGCCCGGGTCCGGGACATCGGGGTCCGCACCGCGATGCTGCAGTTCGTCTTCGTCACCGCGTTGATGCTCGTCTCCGCCCTGGCCCTCGCGCTCGTGTACGGCCTCGGCGGCTCGCTCGCGCTGGGCGGCTCGCTGAACACCGGCGACGTCGTCACCCTGGCGCTCCTCCTCACCCGCCTGTACGCGCCGCTCACGAGCCTCGCCAACGCTCGGGTCGAGATCATGAGCGCGGTGGTGAGCTTCGAGCGCGTCTTCGAGGTGCTCGACCTCGAGCCGCTCATCCAGGAGAAGCCCGACGCGTCCGCCGTCCCCGAGGGGCCGGTGTCCGTCGAGTTCGACGACGTCCGCTTCGCGTACCCGGCCGCCGACAAGGTGTCACTCGCCTCCCTCGAGGAGGTCGCCACGCTGGACACCCGCGGTGGCGAGGAGGTGCTGCACGGCGTCTCCTTCCGGATCGAACCCGGGCAGACCGTCGCCCTCGTCGGGACGTCCGGCGCCGGCAAGTCCACGATCGCGCAGCTCCTCTCGCGCCTGTACGACGTCGACAGCGGCGCCGTCCGACTGGCCGGCGCCGACGTCCGCGACGTGACCTTCGCCTCCATGCGGCACACCCTCGGCATGGTGACCCAGGACGGCCACCTGTTCCACGAGACCATCGGCTCCAACCTCCGGCTCGCGCGGCCCGAGGCGACCGACGACGAGGTGTGGGACGCCGTCCGCCGTGCGCGGCTCGAGCCCCTCATCCGGTCCCTGCCGGACCAGCTGGACACCATGGTCGGTGAGCGCGGCTACCGGCTGTCCGGCGGCGAGCGCCAGCGCATGACCATCGCCCGGCTCCTGCTCGCCCAGCCGCGCGTCGTCATCCTCGACGAGGCGACCGCAGCACTCGACTCGACGTCGGAGGCCGCCGTCCAGGCCGCCCTGAGCGAGGCGCTGGAGGGCCGCACTGCGATGGTGATCGCCCACCGCCTCTCCACCATCCGGAGCGCGGACCTCATCCTCGTCGTCGAGGACGGGTCGATCGTGCAGCGCGGCACGCACGACGAGCTGCTCGCAGCGGGCGGACGCTACGAGGAACTGCACCGGACCCAGTTCGCGGTCCAGAAGAACGTCGCCGCCGACGAGAGCGCGCTGAACGCACCCCGGTGACGGCGCCGACGTCGCACCACGCCTCGTGTGGCGCCGGACTCGTCAGAGACGAGCGGCGAGGCGGCGCCGGCGCGCGATGACGGTCAGGCCGACCCCGGCCAGGAGCAGCCCTCCCGCGACGCCGAGGGGCACGGTCGGGTCGCTGCCGGTGAACGCGAGCTCACCGGTCGGGGTGGTTCCGCCACCGCCGATTGCGGCCGTCGGTGTCGCATCGGTGACCGGCGTCGTCACGGGGGCGGACGGTGTCGGGGTGGACGACGCCGTGGCGGTCGGCTGGACGGTGATGACCACGGTCTGGGTGTCGTTCGGCGCAGTGCCGTTGGACGCGGTGATCGTGACCGTGGAGGAACCCGGCGTCGTGGTGGTGCCGGAGATGACGCCGGTGGTCCCGTTGATCGTCAGGCCGGCGGGCAGGCCGGTCGCGGTGTAGGTCGGGGTCGGTGTCCCCGTCGCGGTCACCGTGTACGAGTACGGCGTCCCGGCCGTCGCCGTGCTGGGCGCGCCCGAGGTGATGACCGGCGCGGTCGTCTCGGAGGGGGTGCCAGGAGCCGGGCAGCCGGTGGACGCCGTGATGGTGTTCGTGTCGAGCGTCACGGCACCGGTACGGGCGAGCAGGCGACCCTGCACGGTCGCGCCGGTCGTGGCCGTCACGGACTGCTGTGCCAGGACGGTGCCCTGGAACTGGGCGCCGGTGCCGACCGAGGCCGAGCTGCCGACCTGCCAGAAGACGTTGCACGAGCTCGCACCGCCGGTGATCGTGATCCGGCTGGCGGAGCCGATGGTGAGCGTCGATGCCGCCTGGAACACCCACACGGAGTCCGCGCTGCCGGCCAGGGTCAGTGCACCGTTGTCCGCCAGCGCCAACGCGCCGCCGGAGTACACCCCGGGCGTGAGCGAGAGCCCGTTGAGTTCGTTGAGCCCGGTCTGCGTCGGGGACAACGAAGCAGCGACGTCGTACGCCGTCGTCGTGTCGCGCTGGGCTTGTGCCGCGGCGGCGTCTGTCTGGTGCGTGGTGCCGTTGACCGAGCCGTTCGGCGCGCCACCGAAGCCCGTGATCGACGTTCCCGGCGACAGCCCGAGGTCGCCGTTGACGACGGACGGGCCGGTGTTGGTGACCGCGCTCGCACCGAGGACGCCGTAGGTCGCGGCCGTGCCGAGGTTCACCGGGCCGTCGATGACGGTCGCGGCTGAGGCTGCGGAGGTCGTCATCACCGACAGCGAGGCAGCGAGACCGATGCCCGTCAGGGCGATGATCGTGGGACGGAGGAAACGGCCGGTGGCCATGCTGGCCCCTGTCTGATCGGGAGAGGCACTGGTTGCACGTCGACGACGCGGGAACGTTCTCCGTCACCGAAGCCTGCGCGGTGACGGCTGGGAGCAGTCACAGCATGCCTGCGCCTTCCGGACGACGCTGGACCCGCCCAGTGTCACGACGCACCCTCGTCGCGCCCGGCGGTCCGGTTGGTCAGGTGCGCCTCGATGAACGCATCGAACGGCGGCCACGTCGCCGCCGGGTTCTCCAGGTGCGGGAGGTGTCCTGCTTCGGGGACGACGGCGAACTCGGCGGTCGGGATCGCCGCGGCGACAGCTCGGCCGTAGTCCGGTGTGACGACACGATCGCTCGCTCCGAAGAGGACCAGCACCGGGACCTCGAGGTCGCCGAGGCGGGCGAGGAGGTCGGGGTCGCTCATCGAACGCCCGGCGATCGCTGCCATCGTCTTCCCGTTGGCCTGCTGCACGGCTCGCTGCTCGTCGGTGAACGACGACGGATCGATGAAGCCGCGGTCGGGGTCGTGCCAGGCGACCTCCGCGAGCTGCCGAGGATCCAGGGAGAAGAAGTCGGCGATCGGCTCCCCGTCGACGACGGCCCCGACCCCGTCGATGTCGATGACGGCTCCGACGATCCCGGCGTAGCGTTCGTCGGACCGGGCTCGGATCGCCATCTCGAGCGCGATCCACCCGCCGATCGACGATCCGACGAGGAGGACGTCCCGACGCCCCTCGGCGTGCAGGCGATCCAGGTAGACCCCTGCGAGAGCACGGATCGAGTCGATGTCCTCGGGCCGATCGGTGCCGTCCCAGCCCGGATGGGTCGGTGCCAGCACGTCGAACGCCGGCGTGAGGTGCGCGACGATCGGGGCGACGGTCCGCGGGCCGCCACCGCCGTGCAGCACGAGCGCGAAGGGAACTCTGGGGTTCATGACCACTCCTGTCTCAACATGTTTATTTAAGCCTGTTGATACAGTAGCACCATGACGACGGACCTGGAGGCGCTCGGACAAGCGATCAAGCGGGCGCAGTACCGCAACCACCGGGCGATGGACGCAGCGCTCCGCCCCATCGGGATCTCACTGGTGCAGTGGGACGCGCTGCGAGCGATCGCCCGCATGCCCCATGCGTCGGGCCACGACCTCGCCGTCGCGACGTTCCAGAGCGACCAGGCCTTCGGCACCCTCGCGGCGCGGCTCAGTGACGCCGGACACATCACCCGGACGGCAGGTCGCGGCCGGCGCCTCGAGCACTCGCTGACTCCGAGCGGCGAGGCCGCGCTGCAGGCCGGACACGAGATCGCCGTGGACGTGCTGGAGGACCTCTTCGCACCGCTCGACGAAGCAGACCGGCGGAACCTCGCCACGGTGCTCACTGCACTCCTCGCGGACGTCCACTAGGGTCCTGCCGTGCTCGAGTTCCCCCTGCTGACCGAACGCTTCGCACTCACGCCGCTCGGCTCCGCCGACCGGGTCGCGTTCACCGCGTACCGGCGTGACCCGGACATTGCCCGGTTCCAGTCATGGAGCCCCGACTGGTCCGACGCAGACACCGATGCCCTCATCGCGGACCAACCGACAGAGCTGCGCTCGCAGTCCGGCGCGTGGCTCCAGCTGGCCGTCCACGATCGGACCACCACGAGGCTCGTCGGGGACGTGGCCGTCCACGCCCTCGCCGACCAGCCCGACACGTACGAGGTCGGCGTGACCCTCGCGCCGTCCTCGCAGGGCGTCGGGGCCGGCCTGGAGGCACTCGGTCACCTCGTCGACGTCCTCTTCCGCGCACAGGGTGCTCACCGCATCACCGCATCGACGGACGTCCGCAACGCTGCCGCGGCACGCCTGTTCCGGCGGCTCGGCTTCCGGCACGAGGGCCGGGCCGTCGACGCCGACTGGTTCAAGGACGAGTGGACGAGTCTCGACACCTGGGCCGTGCTGCGCGACGACGGCCGACCGGTTGCGCCCGCTTTCCGCCTCAGAGGTGCTGTGGAAGCGGACCACGACGCCCTCGTCGCGGTGTGGCGGCGAGCCGTCGACGCAACGCACCAATTCCTCGCCGAACGCGACCGCGACGCGATCGAAGAACTCCTGCCCACGCAGTACCTCCCTGCGGTGACACTGATCATCGCCGAGGCGGACAGTCAGCCCATCGGGTTCGCAGGCGTGCACGACGGCGCGCTCGAGATGCTCTTCGTCGACCCGACCCACCATGGTTCCGGTGTCGGTTCGGCGCTCCTGACCGCTGCGGTCCAAGACCACGCGGTCACCCGTGTCGACGTCAACGAACAGAACGCCGCAGCGGCCGACTTCTACGCCCGCCGAGGGTTCGAGGTCGTCGGACGGAGCAGCGTCGACGACACCGGACGGCCGTACCCGATTCTCCATCTGGAACTGCACCCGCCCCGGTGAGGTCGGAACTCCTAGGAGAAGACCTGCTGGAACGTGGTGACGGCCCGCGCGATCCCCAGCACGACTCCGAGGACCGCGACCGCGATGCCCACCCAGAGCGGCCACATCGGCCGACCGGGCGCCACCTTCCGGACGACCACGTACCGGCCGATGAGGTAGAGGACCGGCGACAGGAGGAACGCCCAGCCCCACGAGAACGGACGCACCACCCCGCGACGCCGCAGTTCGCGGTGGTCGAAGAACGCGAGGCCGACCTCGCCGGCGAAGAGCAGGACGCTGAAGAGCTGCAGCAGGAAGTACGCGGGCGTGTAGATCGAACTCGGGTCCACCGTCCGGACCCCGCCGGGCTCGAGCGTGGTGTAGCGGAACTCCGGGGTGTACAGGAGTGAGATCGGCAGCGCGATGAGCGGGAGCAGCGCGAGGATCCAGACGAAGACCGTGTCGGTGGGCACGTGGTCGGGGATCCGCGGGCGGCCCGTCTGCGCGGTCGGCCCGTCGACGTGCTGCGTCCACTGTCCACCGTCCCACCACCGGGTGCCGTGCTGTCCGGACGGGTCCGGGTACCAGCCAGGGGGTGTCGTCGACATCGAAGCTCCTCGTGATCCGCGGGAGCGGCAGGCCCCGGCTCCGACCGTAGAGCAGGTGGGAGCAGACGGCTGCCATGCGGACATGGCGGATCGTTCAGTTCGGTCCGCCCAGCTCCCGCGGCGTTGACTCACGTGCATGATCTCCAAGAGCCTCATCCACCGGGTCGAGGGCGCGACGCTCCGTGACCGCGACGGTGCAACGGTCGGCAAGGTGACACAGGTGTTCCCCTCCGACGAGGACGGAAGCGC
This sequence comes from Curtobacterium sp. 1544, assembly GCF_040544915.1. NCBI lineage: Bacteria > Bacillati > Actinomycetota > Actinomycetes > Micrococcales > Microbacteriaceae > Curtobacterium > Curtobacterium sp. 1544. The sequence continues at coordinate 870 of NZ_JBEPKX010000007.1, read as the reverse complement.
CGCGTACGTCAGCGTCGCGTCCGGGATGCTCGGGAGGCGCCAGTCGCTCGTCCCGGTCGAGGACGCCACCTTCGACGGCGCGGATCTGCGCGTCGGGTACACGAAGGACGCCATCGACGGCGCGCCGCACCTCGGGGCCGCACCCACGCTGTCCCTCGCCGAGGCGAACGCCGTTCGCAGTCACTTCGGGCTGTCCGCCGTCGGCGCAGCGACCGGGGACATGGGCGACCCGGACGAGAACCTCGACCAGGCCGGGACGGGCCTCGCAGGCGCGGACGACACAGAGGGCGCAGGGACCACGCCTCCGACGTGAGCGGAGACGAGCAGCGGCGTCGGTCCGTCGGCAGACTGGGTCCCATGCATCCCGCGCCGAAAGCCGACGTCACCGCAGCACTCATCGACCTCACCGGGCGGGGCGAGCACCCCATCGTCGTCACCGCCGACGGAGACCGCGTCACCGGGACCTGGTCGACGAACCTGTCCGGGCAGCCCACCGGGGGCGGGGGCATGACCCTCCTCGGCAACGCCACCTGGAACTGGCACGTCACCCTCCTCGAAGGTGGGGTCTACAAGGCGTCGATGAGTTCGAGGAACTGGCCGAACGACGGCGGGTTCTTCACGTTCAAGTCGTCGTGGGTCGCCGACCCGATGAAGCAGGTCCTCGCCGACCACGGCTGGCAGCGTCGGAAGAACCCGTTCGCCCGCGCCTGGGGTGCGCTGACCGGCTGGCGGTGACGGCCGCGCTGCTCGACTCCTCAGACTGGAGGCGGGGGGGGCGCGGGGCCCCCCCCCCCCCACCCGCGGGGGGGGGGGGGGGGGGGGGCGGGCGGGGGGGGGGGGGGGGTGGTGGGGGCAGACGCCGCCGGGCCG